>DASUPR010000034.1:0-23136 GCA_036281015.1 Pyrinomonadaceae bacterium | reverse complement strand
GGAACTCGACATGTGCGGGCAACTCGGTGTCTTTCCCCACGAGGCGGCCAACAGCGACGTGTTGCCGGTCGCCGGCGACCTGCTGGTCGTCGGCACGTCCAACGGCCGCAACCAGGGACACACCCGCGTCCCGTCGCCGCGCGCCCCGAGTTTGCTCGCGGTAAACAAGCACTCAGGCGAAGTTGTGTGGCGTGCCGTTGGACCAGGCGATCGAGTGCTGCACGGCGACTGGTCCAGTCCCGTCGCGGCCAACGTCAACGGCCGCATGCAGGTGCTCTTCGGCGGCGGCGATGGCTGGCTGCGTGCCTACGACGCAGCATCCGGTCAAGAGATCTGGCGCTTCGACGGCAACCCGAAAGACGCACGCTTTGTTCCGCGCGCCGGTGTCTTTTCACGCAGCTCGATCATTGCTTCACCCGTTTTCGCCGACGGGCGCGTGTTCATTGCCATGGGCCAGTCTGCCGGCCACCACAACGCGCCTTCGCTGGTTCATGCGATCGATCCCAATGGCCAGGGCGACGTGACCAAAAGCGGACTACTTTGGACTTCACGAGAAGTCGGCCGTGTGCTCGGAACGCCCGTCGTGAAAGATGGTCTGTTGTACGTTGGAGACTTGGGTGGAACCGTTCATTGTCTTGACGCGGCGACCGGCGCCCACTTGTGGAAGCACGAGACGAACGATCCCATCTGGGGATGTATCCTGCTTGCCGGCGACCGCCTGTATGTTGGCAACGATCAAGGTCTGATGACCGTTCTTCGTGCCGGCCGGAGAAAGGAATTGCTGGGACAGATCGAAATGGATGCGCCGCTCTATTCGCGTCCGACTGCGAGCGGCAATGTGCTTTACCTGGCCACCGCAAACCGGCTGTACGTCATCGCTGCAAAGCCTTGATCCGCGGCAATTGATGCCGTCCATCCCCCTCGACCGGTCGGCGTTCACGCTGCCGCGCAAGCAACAGAACTGGTAATCCTACGAGCAGCACTATCACACCCGCGATCGCGCCCGCACCCGCGTAGGTGAGACTTGACTGCAACATGTACAGGCAAGCCATGCAAAAGAGAATCGGCGTGAGCGGATAGAGCGGCACACTGAACGCGCGCTCTTTCTCGGGTTCCCTCGTGCGGAGAACGATGAGCGAGAGTCCGGCGAGGAAGAAGAATAACCAGAAGACCGGCGCGCTGTATTCCACCATTGCCGTGAATCCCTCGCGCGCAAACGATCCTGCAAACACCAGTGCGAGCGAGATCACGCCCTGCACGAGCAGCGCGTTCGACGGCGTTTGCGCTCGTGCGTGCCAGCGCCCGAGATAGTCGAACAGCCGGAAGTCTCGCCCGAGCGCATAATTGGTTCGTGCACCCGTGATGATAGTGGCATTTGCCGACGTCAACGCCGACACCACAATGAGCACGCTGACGAAACGTGCTCCGCCTTCGCCAGTCGCGCGCCTCATCAGGTCGGCTGCCGCAGCGTCCGACGCCGCCAGTCCTTCAAGACCGAGACCGCGAAGAAAAGCCCAGTTAACCAACAGGTAAAGCGCTGTGATGAGCGCGATGCTGATGAGCAGCGCTCGCGCGATGTTGCGTCGCGGATTGGTCACTTCCGCCGACACGTAAACTGCTTCGTTCCATCCACCGTACGTCAAAAGCACAAACACCAGAGCCAGACCGAGAGACGCTTGCGGCGCAGTCTGTGTGGACGGCGCTGCCGCAACAGGTTCGCCCCAGGCCGCAAACGCGAATCCAGCGATGATGACGAGAATCAGGCTGAGCACTTCAATAGCAGTCAACCAATTCTGCGCGCCCGATCCCTGCCTAACACCCGCGACGTTCAGACCGGTCAATGCGACAACAACTATCGCTGCGTAAACCGAAGATGAGTATGTGCCGAGACTGAAGAGTTGCGAAGCGTAATCGCCGACGACAAATGCGAGCAGTGCGACGGACCCGGTTTGGACCACCGTGATGCGCGACCACGCGTAAAGGAATGCGAGTGGCCTGCCGTAAGCGCGTGTCAGGTAGTGGTAGTCTCCACCCGTGTGCGGGTATGTAGTCGCGAGCTCGGCGTAACACAACGCACCGGCTAAAGTCACCAGCCCGCCCGCGAGCCAGATGAGCAGCGCAACGCTTTCGCTCGACGCGTTAGCAGCCACTAACGACGGCGTGCGAAAAATACCCGCACCGACGACGATCCCGACGGTGATCGCGATCGCGTCTTTGAGTGTGAGTGTCGGGACAGGCGCGCCCCGCCCGCCGGCTTTCACTCTTATCCGATCGATCATTTTCCCTCCGGCACGCAACTAAGCGCGAGACTATGGCGTTGCCGTTGGGGCTGGTTGCGCGGTCTTTGGCGGGATGGTCCAAAGCATTATCCTCTGTCCGCCCGGGTTAACTGTCACGGTCTTTTGCGGTGTCCAGTCGCCCATGTCGAACGCGTGCGAGACCACGCGTGTTCCGGGCCGGAGTTCGCTTAACAGTTTTGGTCTTAGTCTGAGATTGACTTCCGGCAAGAGGTATAACGTGACGACCGTCGCATCCTTCAAGTCTGTTTGGAAGAGATCTTGCGCGGCGAACTGGACGCGATCGGTCACGCCGGCGGTTTTCGCGTTGACGTTGCTCTCCGCAACTCGGTCCGGATCGATATCGACTCCGAAACCACGCTTTGCGCCGAACTTCTTCACGGCGGTGATCACGAGCCGGCCGTCGCCCGATCCCAGGTCGTAGACAACGTCGTCTTTCGTCACATTCGCCAGCGTCAGCATTTCATCGACGACATTCTGCGGTGTCGGCACGTACGGAACGTCTTTTTTGACCTGCGTGGGCTGTTTAATGATTTCAGGCGACGGTTGGCTGGTTACAGGAGGGATCTGCTGTTTCACCTCGCCCTGCTGGGCTGCTGCGCACGCAGCCACGACGGCCCCGAAAACGACCACACTCACGACGCACAGCCAGGGTAACGTTGCTTTCCGCATCCTTTCCTCTCCTTTCAGACTTTTACGCACGGAAGAACCCCCGTGTAGCGTTAGCCGCGCAGACTTCCACGTCCTTGCTGTCGAGACACAGGGATCTAACAGTGAACTGAATGTTAGCTGTGGTAAGTACGCGCGTTGTGTGCGCTTATGCACAAAGAACGGCTGCTTTTTCTTTTCTTTTTGTCGCGAGAAGTTGGCGCGCGACAGGCGGTTGACAACCTGGAGAAAGTCAGGAGAGCGGTTTTTCACGCACACCCTCGAAAGTTTCCCCAATAGCGCTGGCCCAAGGCCGCTGAAATCTCCAACAAATCCACAGATTATCCGCTGGAACGTACGTTGCACTTGGCAACGTTACATGTGGGCCGCGACATGGATCTGGCCCCGAAGAGAGAGAGGAGAGAGTTATGAAAACCCTGGTTTTCGTTTCGGTGGTACTTTGCGCTTTGATACTGGGCAGTGTGTCATTCAACACCACAGCCGCAACTAATACTCAAAAACGCACCGCAATTGCAGAGTTCACGAGACCCGTGACAGTTCAAGGCATTGTGCTGAAGGGCAAATACCTGTTTGTGCATGACGATATCGCGATGAACCGTGGTGACGCATGCAGCTACATTTATAAAGGTGAAGTCGAGAAGCGCGACAAACTGGTCACTTCATTTCACTGCATCCACGTCGAACGCGCGAAAGCGACGAGCTTCGTCGTGCGATCTCGTGAGACGGCCGCAGGTACTTTAGAACTGTTCGAGTTTCAATTCAGTGGAGAAACCGCATCGCACGGCGTACCCACCCCGGAAACCGTCGCGGTGGTTCCGCTAGTGAATTAAGTAAGCGCGTCGTTCCTGATCGATTCCGTGTGCCGGCGAAGCCGCACAGCGAGGAGGAGCGCAAATGGACCGTCACGACGAATCTGGTGCAAACAAACTTCCATGCAGGTCTCGACGCGTTTTCTGCGCCGAGCTGTTATCAACCGGGCTGATCCTGGCTGCACCCGGCGTCACAAAAGGTATGGCGGGTCAGGACTCGATGGTGGCGTTTCCGCCAAAGAAGATCGAGGGCGCGGAACTATTGCTGCCGGGATCAAGCCTCTACTTCAACTATCCAACCAGAAATGACCCGGCTGTGCTGTTGCGCGTCAGCGAAAACGAGTACAGCGCCTACAGCCGCAGATGCACGCATGCCGGGTGTTCCGTGGATTACGATCCTCGGAGTCGATATCTGATGTGTCCATGCCATCGAGGCGCATTCGAGCCACGCATGGGGCGGGCGATGTTTGGTCCACCACGTTGGCCGCTTGATGAGATCGTTCTTGAAATGCGCGCAGATGGACATCTTTGGGCCATCGGCAAGTACTCGAGAAACATGGATGCGATCACACAAAACCTCAGAGGAGGTGACTGACATGAGAGCCAGCACACACAAACACAGAGTTGGCCTTACTGAATTGACGTTCTTTTTGATCGGAATCATCTTGCTGTTGCTACTCGCCGTTGTCGCCAAAGGGCAGCAGCCGGTCTACAACCAATATCGTGGCGTCCGTCTCGGCATGACGGCCGCTGAAGCGCGCGCAAAGCTTGGCGACCCGGTGCTGAAAACTGACGAACAGGACTACTATGTTCTGTCGCCAAATGAAAGCACGCAAATTGTCTACGACGCGTCGCAGAAGGTCGTGACTATTTCCACCGATTACGTAAATGGCGTCGGCGCGCCCGATTACAAGACCGTACTCGGCGAGGGTGCATTGCTGGAACGACCTGATGGTTCGTTGTTCAAAATGGTGCAGTACCGGTCGGCGGGAATGTGGGTCTCGTACAACAAGAGTGCCGCGATCGCGCCTATGGTCACGGTCACGATCCAGGTCATGAAATGACGGTCCCGTTTAGCCGGTTCAAATCTGGAAGCAGCTCCAAAAACAGGTGGGTCCAATGAGTTCTGTTGTCGCAACGCGAAGTGATGGTGTAATCGAAACCGGTCTCACTGGACAACTACTGCTCGACAATCCGTTGCTCAACAAGGGCAGTGCCTTTCCCGAGGATGAGCGGCGCCAGTTCGGGCTTTTGGGGCTGCTCCCGCCGCACGTTTCCACAGTCGAAGAGCAACTCGCTCGCACTTACGAAAACTACACGCGAAAAGAAAGCGATCTCGAGCGCTATGTGTTTCTGACGGCTTTGCAGGACCGCAATGAAACGCTCTTCTACCGTCTGTTGCAGGAACACATCAGCGAGATGATGCCCATCATCTATACGCCGACGGTTGGTGAAGGCTGCCGGAAATACAGTCACGTTTTTCGCCGGCCGCGCGGTTTGTACATCTCATATCCTCACCGCGATGACATTGCGTCAATACTCGACAACGCTCCTTCAGCGCAGCCCGAAGTGATCGTCGTAACTGACGGCGAGCGGATACTCGGATTGGGAGACCTGGGCGTCGGGGGAATGGGCATCCCGATCGGGAAACTGTCGCTTTACTCTGCATGCGCGGGAGTTCATCCAAACGCAACACTTCCCATCATGCTCGACGTCGGGACTGACAACCCTGAACTGCTGAACGATCCGCTGTATCTGGGCTGGCGGCACCCTCGTGTGCGAGGCCAGGAGTACGACGACTTCATCGAAGCTTTCGTCGAAGCGGTTAACCGGAAATTTCCCCATGTACTACTCCAGTGGGAAGATTTTTCCAAGCACAACGCCGGGCGATTACTCGAGCGTTACCGCGATCGACTGTGCAGTTTCAACGACGACATTCAGGGAACAGGCGCGGTTACGGTCGCTGGACTCCTGGCAGCAATGAAAATCCTGGGATCGCAACTCGAACGACAACGAATCCTGATCCTCGGAGCGGGTTCATCGGCGATTGGTATTTGCGATCAGATCGTCGCCGCGATGGTCCAGTCGGGAACCGCGGAGCACGAGGCCAAACAACTACTTTGGCTGATCGACAGCAAAGGCCTGGTTCACAGCGGTCGCAGTGATCTGGAAAGCGCCAAACGTAAATACGCGCAGCCTGTCGAGAAATCAGCCGCTTCGGGTAGGAGTTTCTCGGATGTGGTAAAGAACGTGCATCCCACGGTTTTGATCGGTACCTCGGGACAGCGTGGAGCTTTCACCGAAGAGATCGTCCGGGAAATGGCTAAACACGTCGCGCGACCCGTGATCTTTCCACTTTCGAATCCCACCTCGAAGTGTGAAGCCACGCCTGCTGACCTCCTCGATTGGACAGATGGACGTGCGCTGGTCGCAACGGGTAGTCCGTTTGCGCCGGTCACTCACGAAGGCCGAGCGATAAAGATCGGCCAGTGTAATAACGCATTTATATTCCCCGGCGTTGGCCTGGGTGTTATTGCATCGGGAGCTCGTCGAGTGACGGATAGGATGTTTTCCGCGGGGGCGCGAGTGTTGAGTGAGTTTTCTCCTGCGTTGACTGATCCGAATGGTCCACTGTTCCCGCCCTTGGAGAATGTGCGAGAAATTTCTTATCGAGTCGCGCTGGCAGTTGCGGCAGAAGCAGTGCGTGCCGGGTTGACGACCATGAGCCGTGATTCTCTCGAAAGTGCCGTGAGGAACAAGATGTGGGTCCCGCAATACGTTCCGCTCAAACATTACTAACCGGGGTTCAAGGTCATGGAAGATCGAATAAGAAAGCTCGATAGTTCGATCGTCAATGACAGCACTCTCGGTCCCGCGCTGTTCGCACAATTGCGAGCTGCCCAGCATGAGCTTGGATTACTTCATGGCGACCGTGCCACCTGTCCTTTCCTGCGTCCTCACATCCTGCAGCGTGTTCAATATGACAGTGTAAAGCGTGCGGCCGAAACGCTGGCCGGTGCATTTGAGAAGATCGTGATTGCGGCTCTTGCCGATGACGCGTTGATGGGTCTGCTGAATGTCACGCAAGCCGAGGAGGAGGCCGCGCGTATTGAGCCGCGCTATTCACGACTTTGTGTGAGCAGCCGTCTCGATAGCCTTCTAAGCGCGGACGGCTTTCGGTTTTTGGAGTACAACGCAGAAACGCCCGCGGGTGTCGGTGATCAGATGCAATTGGAGAAAGTTCTCTTCCAGTTACCGGCGCTGAAGAACTTTCTCGAAGCCAATTCTCACTGGCTGCCGCAGCCACATAAGGCGTTACTAGCGTCGCTGCTGAAAGCGTACCGCGAGTGGGGTGGGGAAGAGGACAAACCGCGAATTGCAATCGTCGACTGGGCAGGAGTTCCGACCGGTAGTGAATTCCGAATCCTGAAAGACTATTTTGTCGCCCAGGGATTTCCCGCGGTCATAGCCGATCCACACGATCTCGAATACAACAGCGACTACTTATCGGTGGACGGTGCTCGGATAGACATCGTTTACAAACGCGTTGTCATTCACGAATTTCTTAATCGCTTTGGTTTGGACCATCCGCTGGTGAAGGCATATCGCAGTGGTCATGTGTGCATGGCTAACTCGTTTCGCACAAAACTCGCCCACAAAAAGTCTACGTTTGCAGTCCTGTCCGATCCGGTTTATGCACATTTGTTTGACTCTGGCGAACTCGAAGTGATTCGCAAGCATATTCCCTGGACCCGTTACGTCAGTCCTGCGCGCACGGTTTTTCACGGTTCGGAGTTTGAACTGGAGAAATTGATTCTGGATGAGCAAGAACAGTTCGTTCTAAAGCCCAACGACGATTATGGCGGCCATGATGTGCTTCTGGGTTGGGAGAGCAGCCGGCAGGAATGGCAGGACGCAGTCAACGCTGCGTTCATTAAGCCTTACGTAGTTCAGGAAAGAGTGGCCCTGGAGAGAACACAGTTTCCCGCTTATACGGATCGAGTTTACCTCGACGAGTTGTTCGTTGATTACAACCCGTTTTTGTTTCAGAATGAAGTTGAAGGAGCGTTAATCCGTTTGTCGTCGACTTCACTGTTGAATATGACAGCCGGCGGCGGGCAAACAGCGCTGCTGGTGTTGGAAGAAGAGTGATCGGTCCTGGTGCCGTACAACTTCTCGAAACCCCGCTCTGCGAGAATGTCGCGCCGATGCGCGCATTTCTCTGACGGTCTTCGTTTACCGTGCCGTTTAAGACTGTGCTGCCGCCGGTGTAAAAGGTCGCATTCCCCGATAGCCACATTCGCGGGCGCAACGTATAAATGACTCCGCCTTGAAACGAGGCCATCGGTTTTTGTTCGCGCCGCGAGGGGCCGAGAAAATTCTCGTTGGTCGTAAAAAGCCACGCGCCTCCATTAGCTTCGAACGTCCAGCGGCCTTTAGGTTTTGAAATACCCAACTCAGGTTTGAAGGCCCAGCGATTTGAACCCGGGTTGACCAGGCGTGCGGGGTCGTATTGACCTGTGGGCATGATGATCGAAACGCTTGCGCCGATGATGGTCGACGGCTTTCGCTGCGCAAACTCTTTTGCGCTTCGTGACTCTCCGCCAATAAGGAGCGTTGAAAACCGCATTCGGATGTCGCCTCCGCCAGACCGCCGCACGTCTACCTGATCTTCGAAAACTGTTCCGCGCGCGGTGCCCCAGATGTAAGGGAAGAGAACGGCGACATTTGCCTGTCGCCCCATCAGATCGAAAGTTCGTCCGTAACCAACGGAGGCAGCGTTAAAGTTAATGCTTACGTCCTTGAGTGGCAGTGATGAATCCAGTAGAACGTCGCCCGATTGATAGCCGTAGCTGAGCAGGACGAACTGCGTGCCGGTGGGCGCAGGTGAATACGCGCGCGGCTCCATCTCCTGGCCGGCGGCAGAAGTCGCGAAGGCCACGGTGAGAAACAGTTGGATCAAGCGCGTCAGCTTCACTTTGATCTCGCTCGTTGGCGATGAAAATTAGTTCTGTTACGGGCGTGGTGTAACTGTCAGTTTTACTAGAGATTCCGGATGCGGAAACTGTATTCTACGCCGGTGGACCAGGAATGAGACCGCCTGCGAAGATCCGAATAACTTACTGAGAAAGAAGAATCCCATGAGAAGAAACTTTTTATTCGTTTTTGCTGTTATCGCGCTTCTTTCAACTGCAACCTGGGCTCAGGTTCCCGACAAGGCGAAGGTTGTCGCCGGCGCTGAGCGAGCGTTTGAGAAGTTTACGAAGGCGTACGTTGCGCCCGCGCCGGGTTGTGCCGCTGCTGTGTCGCTGAATGGTGAGGTCGTATTCGAGAAGGCGTTTGGACTCGCCGATCTGGAGCACAATGTTCCGAACACAACGCAAACGATCTTCGAATCGGGCTCGGTTGCGAAACAGTTCACAGCCGCGGCGTTCGTGCTGCTGCAACAGGACGGCAAGCTCAGCATCGACGATCCGGTCAGGAAATACATTCCCGAGCTCCCCGATTACGGTTCGCCGCTGACGATCAGGCATCTGCTGAATCACACTGCTGGTCTGCGCGACTGGGGCACGGTCCTGAGTCTCACCGGCGTGGGCCGCGGCGATCGAGTCATCTCTCAGGATCTGGCGCTCGACGTTATTACTCATCAGCGTGCACTCGACTTCACGCCCGGCGCCGAATACTCGTATTCGAACAGTGGCTACAACCTTGCGGCGATAATCGTAGAGCGTGTTTCGAAACAGAAGTTTCCCGCGTTCGTTGAAGAGCGGTTATTCAAACCACTCGGCATGAAGAACAGTTCGTGGAGAGACGACTACCAGCGCATCGTGCCGGGCCGCGCTCATGCGTATTCGCGCCCCAACAATGGACCATGGCGACTCAACATGCCTTTCATGAATGTTTATGGAAACGGCGGCATGCTCACGACCGTCGGCGATTGGATGAAGTGGAACGCGATGCTTGATTCGCATTCGTTGGGTGCGCCTCTTGTCAATGCGTTGGAGACGCAAGGCGTGCTGAATGATGGCCGCAAGATCGCGTATGCGCTCGGACTCGTGATCGGAAAGTACAAGGGACTGAAGGATGTTTCGCATGGCGGCGCGACAGCGGGTTATCAGACTTTTCTGGTGCGTTATCCTGACAACAAGGTATCAGTCGGTGTGATGTGTAACGGCACTTCACCGGGCTCGGGAGAAATCGCCGCAAGCATAACGGATGAAATCTTCGGGCCGTTTCCCGAAACTGCCAGGACCGAAACGCCTAAGGTTGCCGAAGACGAGCTGAAAAAGTTTGTTGGTGTGTGGCGGAGTGAGAAGACACATTTTCCGGCACGGTTTGTGATCGAAAACGGCGTGTCGCGATGGAGCGGCGCGCGGCTTGTGCCGATGGGAGGCGGTGAGTTCACTGCCGGCGAGAACAAATTGAAGTTTACGTTGGATAAAGGCGGCAAGCCGGTGTCTGCTGAGACTGTCGATTCCGACGGTGAAGTCAGACGCTTCATTCTCGAGAAGGAGTGGACGCCGGCACCAGCGGACCTTGCGGCAATTCAGGGAGATTGGTTTAGCGAAGAGGCTGGAGCGACATGCACCATCGCCGTCGAGGGTGACAAGGTGTTTATGAAACAGCGTCCGGCGAGGCGCTTGGCGATGCAGCCGCTTTATAAGGATCATTTCCTCGTGCCGGGATACGTTATCTGGTTCACACGAGATAACAATGGAAAGATCAACGGCATGCACGTCGGGTCATCACGCATGCGCGACATGCCGTTTGTCCGTGTAGGAGTTAAATAGTGATCCAAAGCGCCCGTTCGGAGATTCTGTCTTTATGCTCGAGAGTAGCGACTCGACCACCGCCGGTCAGCGCGTGCAGCGTCAAACGATCGCCATGAATTACTTTGTGCGTTGCATGAATCCCACCAGCTCGTTTGAGTTTCTCGCGGTCCATGCCGAAAAACACAAAGTGATACGGGTACGTCCTCTCGCCAATAATTGTTGACACAAACTGTTTGTCGTGGAATACTCACCGGCCTACTGAGCCGGGTATTTTCTTTGAGGTGCGCCGGCACAGGGTGGAACAATATAACCTCTATTCCTCGGACCTCCGTTTGTCCCAAATGGCGGTAGCCTGTCGTAGATAAGCAACTCCCGCCTTCGCCATAAAACTCGAAACCCACCCGATTCTGGAATTGCCGACAGACCGGCCACGTCCACCATTCGGCAACTCAATCGTAAAGGATTCTGCATGAATAATTCTGGTCAGACGTCGCTCGCCATTGCTCCGGCACCCAGTGAGAAAGCCCCGCTACGCGAGACAACGAGTTCGTTCGACTTAACCTGGCCCGGCACAGTGTGGCCGCCGGAAGAAACCAGACATTTGATCGGACTCTATGCGGCGCGGCCTTTGTTTGACGACACCTCCGAGCAACTAATTCGAGACAACCCATACTGCCGGCCGATCGATCGCGAAAGCACCCAACGCTTAGACTTCAACGAAACCGTAAACAGATCGGGAGCTCTCGGCGCGAGCGCGCTCGCCGCGCACCGCATGTTGCTGAACATTTACGAAACTGATCTGATCTTTCTGCCGGACAAGAATTTCGACGCCAGAAAAAACGACTTCGCGAGCTACTACTCCAACGACAACAAAGTGCTCGGCGAATTGATTCGTCCGACGCTCGAGGCTCACGTTTTCAATTTCCTCGACCAGGAAATCAATGTCACTGGTAAATGGACCCTCGAAGCAGTCAAAACCTACTTGCAGGACCTGATTGCAAAGCACGAGCAATCCGAACTCGAGATGTGTACGGCCATCGTTTCCTCAAACGATCCAGTGCGCGCGGGCCGTGCGCTGCTGCTCCAGTTGGCTTGTGACTTTCTCAGCGAAGCGTCGGCTTCGACGCGCAACATCCTCGGCAAATACGGCGCGATCCAGTCAGAGTTCTTCAAGATCGTGATCGACGATTACGGCTACGGAGTTCATCCGGTCAAACACAGCACGTTATACGAGAACACACTTGCCACCGCGGATCTCATTTCCGAGGTACACGCTTACTGGAAGTTCTATCTATCATCAACACTCGCGCTCGGTAACTACTACCATTACGTGTCGCGCGATCACAGTAAGTACTTCCGGGCGATCGGCGCCATCGCCGTCGCCGAGTCGATGTTCTCGCATACGTGCCGCAAGATCTCGCAAATGCTGCGCACGGTCTTCGGCAAGAAGGTCGATACCTACTATTTCGACGAACATTTTCACATCGATGCGCATCATGGGCGGATGGCGTTTGAGCACGTCGTGGCGCCGGCAATCGAACAGCACGGCAACGGCGTAATTCCCGACATCATTCGCGGAATGGAAGAGCTGCAACTGCTCACGGCCATCGCCGATGAAGACTTCATCGCACAAGTGCGATTCTTTGATGCTGTCGCGGATTTGAAATCGACGGCCGAAGCGATTCACTCGCGGATTGTCGAAGGGAGCTTCCAGCCGTCCGCAATTACTCACCTCGGCACGCGGTCTCAGCCATTCATCACGCGCGTTAACAATCAGGACCAACTTTACGCGGTCCAATCGGGCACGCTGGATCTGGTCCTCGGCCCGGACCAGGCCGTGCGGCTGGATCGTGGTGACGTCATGATAGTCCCGCGCCAACGGCTGCATGGAACAGCGGTCGTCTCCGAAGAGTGTTGTTATCGCGTTTACGACTTCGAAGATTATCAGTCGTGCTTGTCGTAACTTTCGATCCCGAACAATTCAACTTCCTCACCGCCGGAGAGAGTTCTTACTTTCTGCTGCGGCTTCCCGACGGAAGCCTGACCCTTTACAACGATCGCTGCGATCACCGCGGTGGTCCATTGCACCTCGGGCACTGGGACGACGTCGCCCAGTGTCTCGTCTGTCCCTGGCACGCGACCAGGTATTCCGCGAAAGTGCTGCGAAATCGCGGAACGCCATTGATTGAGCGATCGGGTCGTGTGACAGCCGTGCTTGATCTCCCGTCGTCAACACCGGTTCAGCTAGTTAAGAAAGCAATACTTGCGCAGCCTAATTCTTGCTAAAGCGGGGATACTTGCCGTGCATCCAACACTAGTTACCGTAACTTCTGAACCTACTGAAATCGAACCGTTCGAGACCAGGCTGAACCGCCTCAGGATCGCCGATCTGTTAGCGCGCGGTGAAACACACCTCGAGAACAAGCAGTTTGCCGATGCGCTCGACTGTTTTGAATTGGCGCTATGTCTCGAACCGGAAAATGCTATAGCGCTGAAGGGACGTAACCAGGCTCATTGCCAGATCATCCCGCGCTGGCATTTCGAGATGCTCAACGACGTGCAACGTAACGCAGTTTTCGAAAAGGCGCTTGCGAATGCCATTACCGAAGACACGATTGTTCTCGACATCGGTTCCGGAACTGGCTTGCTCGCGATGATGGCGGCGCGTGCCGGGGCGAAAGAGACGATCACTTGCGAGATGGTGGCGCCACTGGCTGAGTTGGCGCGAGAGACCATCGCACATAACGGGCTAGCCGGCCGCATCGTGTCGCTGAATCAGAAGTCGACCTCGCTCGTTGTCGGCAAACACATGCCTCGCAAAGCTAACCTGCTCGTTACTGAGACGGTGGACGGCGCGTTGCTGGGAGAGGGCGTCGTTGCGACTATCGCCCATGCCAGAGCGAATCTTTTGACTGAAGACGCGCAGATCATTCCGTGCGCCGCAACAGTTTATGGAATGGTGATCGAGAGCCCGCGTCTGCGCAATTTCAACTCGGTGCAGATGGCTGCCGGCTTCGACGTGAGTCTTATCAATCGGTACGCGACTGCGGGAAGCTTTCCCATGAGAATCGCAAACTTTGCATACACACCGCTCACCGATCCGTTCGAAGTCTTTTACTTCGACTTTGTGAACGGCACGATCCTTCCCGAGCACAAGATGATTACTGTTCGTGGACAACGGGACGGTACAGGGCAGTGCATCGTTTTCTGGTTCAACATGCAGCTCGACGAAACACTCTCGATCTCGAACGAGCCCGGCTCGATGGTTCATTGGGAACAAGCGGTTCAGTGTCTGGAGCCAGAGGTTCCGATCCGCGCCGGTGAGACGATCGAGATCGAAGCCGCGCACAATTGCAGCGCTATCTCGTTCAAGGTCTTGCAATGACCTGAGATTACAACGTTCAACTATTCGAAGGGCGCCATTCGTGGCGCCCTTTTTTGCGTGCGAGGACTTCAATCACCGGCGGTTGAATGTGCCTTGATCACTTCCATCATTTCCGCCAGGACCCGGCTCAACGGCTTGCCGAGATTGCGTCCAACGCTGGTGTTCACTTGCACGGCCACCGCGATCTTGTGCTCGGGGAAGTACATCATGTCGGTCATGTAGCCGGGGAAGAAGCCGCTGTGACCGTATGAGGTTCCAGCCGTTGTCTGGCGAATGATTGCTGCCAGCCCGTATTTAGTTTCGCGGCCCAGCCGGGGAGCGTCGACACCGTTAATAACCTGCGGCAACAGTTCCCGCGGGAACGCTTTGCCCTCGTAAAACATCCTGGCCCAACGCGCGAGATCCTGCGATGTCGAAGCGTAGCCGCCCCCGGTCCACTCAAACTGCGGATTGATCGCAAACTTCCCGTTAACGATCATCGCGTCCGTGCCGCCGAAAGGATTGTTCGGACCGGCGTAACCCTCCACCACGCCTTTCAATCTTGGCCCATCCTGCGGAATCGTGTTGGTTAACTTGAGCGGTTTAATCAGTCGTTTGTTTGCTTCGGCGTAGAACTTCTTGCCGGTAACCTTTTCGATGATCATTCCGAGAACGATGTAGTTCGTGTCCGAATAGTCCCAGCCTTTGCCGGCCTCGAACGGCGCTTTTGAATCAAACAGGTAAGCGAGCAACTCTTCGGGCTTCCACACTTTTTCCGGGTTCGCGGTCAGGTCTTTCGTGAACTGCTGCTTGAACTCGTATCGCACCAGACCGCTCGTGTGGTTCATCAACTGCCGCACGGTGATGTCTTTCGCATTCGGCAGCCGCGTAAACCACGGTTCGCGTCCGAGGTATTTTTCGATCTTGTCGTCCAGGTTGATCTTGCCTTCTTTGACTAACTGCAATGCAGTTGCGGCGGCGAATGTTTTACCGACGCTTCCGGCAAGCAAACGATCGGTTGGCTTCATCGGCGTTTTTGTGTCGCGATCTGAAAACCCAACCGCGAGGCCGAACGACTGGCCCTTTGGTAGCGCCACGCCGAGTGTCGCGCCGGGAAAGCTGCCCGCTTTGTGCCACTCTTCGAGTTTGAGTTGGAGTGCATTTTCGAGTGTTGTTGTTTTGCTGGCCGCCTGCCCGCAAACCACAACGCATGAAAGCAGGCAGACGAGGACTAAGGGGATTATCTTTCGCATTTTAGGTTTCCTGTCTTTTATAGAACCGAGCGCCAAATGTACCACAGTGACTCCTGTTTAATGATGGCCAAGACGATACAGGTCGTGTTATCACTAATGCATCCACCAAAGACAAGAAGGAGAGAGAATGGAACGCAAAGTAGCCAGTGACTACCCGCAGGAATTATTGGACCTCTTTCACGAATATCAGCACGGCGACATCGACCGGCGCACTTTCCTCGACGGCGCCGCCAAGTTCGCTGTCGGCGGACTGACCGTGGCTGCAATCTTTGAGAGCCTCAGGCCCAATTACGCGTGGGCACAACAGGTTCCGGCGGACGACAAACGGATCAAGGTCGGTTACGAAACCGTCCAGTCGCCGGAAGGGAACGGCTCGATCAAAGGCTACCTGGCCCGTCCCGCAAAGAATGGAAAACGTCCCGTCGTGCTCGTCATTCACGAGAATCGCGGACTCAACCCTTACATCGAAGACGTCGCGCGGCGGCTTGCGACCGCCAACTTCATTGCCTTCGCGCCAGACGGTTTGACTTCTGTCGGTGGTTATCCGGGCAGTGATGAGGCGGGCGCCGCAGCCTTCCGCAAAGTCGACGGAAAAAAGATGACCGAAGATTTCGTCGCGGCCGCGAAGTGGCTCAAAGCCCGCTCGGATTCAACCGGCAAACTCGGCGCGGTGGGTTTTTGTTTCGGCGGTGGAATGGTGAATCAACTCGCCGTGCGTTTGGGCAAGGATCTAAACGCGGGCGTCGCCTTCTACGGACGCCAGGCCGGCATCGACGACGTTCCGAAGATCTCTGCGCCGCTACTGTTTCAATACGCCGGCAACGACCAGCGCATCAATGAAGGCATCGCCCCGTACGAAGCCGCGCTCAAGGCCAACAACAAGGTGCATCAGAGCTACATGTACGAAGGTAAACAGCACGGCTTCCACAACGACACAACACCGCGCTACGACGAAGCGTCCGCAAAACTCGCATGGGAGCGCACGCTCGAATGGTTCAACAAGTACCTGCGGTAACGTCGATCCCGCTTCGACAACTTCGCGCAATGGGAGCCCCGAGAGCACGGGGCTCAATTGCGTTCAATGACTGGAAAATCCTTCGAATCTCAGTGGCTTCGCGTGCACGCGGCTTAGTTGCTTAATCCACTCCACTGGAAACAGTTCGAGGCTGCGACGAACTACTTTTTTCTGTGTCGATGTAGAAGTTGCGATTCACCTCGAATGACTTGATCTCTTCAGTGAACTCGAATGTCTGTGTCGCTTCGGTCGGCGTTAATTTGATTTCTTTGCCGTTGATGTTGACACGGATCGGCATCGCGAAGCCTTTAACGACCTTTTCATAATTAAACGAGACCGTCTTTCCGTTTATGCTGTACCGCAGCAACGGGATGTTTGTGGTCCGCAGATATTGATCGAATACCTTGCCGAAGTCCATACCGGCTTTGGTGGAAATGTAGGTTTCGATCTGCTGCGTGGTAACGGTCTGGTGCCAGAAGTCGGCGTTGAGGCCACGCATGATCGAGAGCCACTTCGCGTCGTCGTTGATGATGTGGCGAATGGTGTGGAGCATGTTTCCGCCTTTGGGATACATGTCTCCGGAGCCTTGCCGATTAGAGTTGTAAGTTCCGATGATGGGTCTGTCGTTTCTGATGCCGCGGCGAGTGCCGACCACGTAGTCTTCCGCGTCTTTCTTTCCGAAGTGGTATTCGACAAAAAGATTTTCGGTGTAGTTTGCGAAGCCCTCATGAATCCACATGTCGGCGGCGTCTTTCATCGAGATGTTGTTGCCAAACCACTCGTGCGCTGACTCGTGAACAATGATGAAGTCGAATTTGAAGCCGACGCCGCAGCCGCACGGGTCGCGTTGCAGGTAGCCATTGCGAAACCAGTTGCCGTAAGTAACCGAGCTTTGGTGTTCCATTCCGGGGTACGAGACTGACACGAGCTTGTAGCTGTCTTCATAAAACGGATACTTGCCGAACCAGTGCTCGAATGCCTCGAGGGTGCGGGGGACTTCCTTGAACCACTTCATCGCGGCCTCTTTCTGATGGGCCAGGACCCAATAATCCAGATCGAGTACGCCGCCCTTTCCGCGGTACTTCTCCGAGAAGTGAACGTAGTTGCCGATGTTCACATTGACGCCGTAGTTATTGATCGGGTTCGTTACTTCCCAATGAAACGTCTTTGTCTTCGCGGCAACATCGTGGTCCGTCTTTTTCAAGCGGCCGTTTGCAACTCCGACCAGGTTCTCAGGGACTGTCACACTGATCTGCATTCCGCGATCGGGTTCGTCAGCGCCGTGATCTTTGTTGGGCCACCAGATGCTGGCGCCGATACCCTGGCAAGTCGTGACGATGAAGTGGTTGCCGAGATCGTCGCGTCCCCAGGTTATGCCGCCGACCCACGGCGGATTTTTGCTTACAGTCGGCACGCCTTCGTAAAAGACTTCGATCTTATCTTCAACGCCTTTCGCGAGCTCTTTTTCAAACATCACCCAGTAGACGTTTCCTTCGCGTTCGAATTTGAGTTGCGAATTGCCGTGACTGATCTTGGTGATTGCCAACGGCGGCTGCAGATCGATCTGCATCCTGGCTCCCGGTTTCACGGTTTTGAAAGTGATCGTGTTCGAACCTTTCAAGCGTCTTGTCTCAGGCAGGAATTCGACTTGCAGGTGGTAGTGCAGCAGGTCCCACCATTCGCGTTCCGGTGTGATTGAGCCGCGCAGCATTTCCTGGCGAGTAATGTTTTCGGTTTGGGCAGAAACACAGATTGCTCCGACGAGCATTTGTAAGAAGACTGCGAGTGCAAAGATTTTTAGTGTGCGCATAGGGTCAAAAAATTGATCACTCAGACTTTGTGAACGTTTCTTCGTTAATCTTGCCGGCAACTATTTCAGCGGTGAAATACCCGCCGCTTTCGATCGGCTTGCCCGCCATGCGACGCAACATGACGATCTGTCCGACGTGCGTGAGCGCGTCACCGACGGGGCCTTGAATCAGCCGTTCGACCTCGCAGCCAAGCGGCGCGTCAGTCGCGAGACATGAGTCAAACGCTTTTACTGCGGAAAAGAAGCGTCTGATTTCGTCTGGCCACGGCAACGGCTCGGAAGTTAAATAGACCATCTCACCTTTGACCAGGTGCAGAGATCCTTCCAGCAGATCGCCGATGTGCGCCAGAATCTCTCCCGGCGTGCGCGTCGTTTCATGAGCGCGGAACGTTTCGAAACGCGGAGGCGCATCGGTAATTGCGAGGCCGCCGCGATACGCCACCGTGGCCACCATGTGACGCAGCACTTCACGCTTCACTTCTAACGACAACGTTCACCTCAGTTTTGATAGAATCCGTGTTCCGCTATATGAACATTCAATCAGTTTCTTCTTAACACGATAAATATGCCGCAAACTTTTGACTGTCCCAAGTGTGGAGCGCCCGTCACCTTCGAGCGTTCTTCAGATCCGACGAACCCGAATACAACGGTGCGCTGTGCGTATTGTCACAGCCAACTGATCGCCCCGAATGAGCTCTCGGGACAACCGGCGCGCGTGGTCCGTATTCAACTCGGGCTGGGTTCCGCGCCCAAGTTTTCCAAGTGGCTCTGGTTGCTCCTGGCTATCCCGCTCCTCGTTCTCGTCGTTATCGGGCTCGCCGCATTCGGCGTGCTGGCGCCGGTATTCTACTCGGTAAGCCGCCCCGCGAATCAACCAACCACCACGACGCCGGGCGGTGGCAAAATTTCCGCGAAGGAAAACAGTAACAGCTTCGCGAATGTGTTACTCGAATTCGGCAGCGAGGGAATCGGTCCCGGAATGTTTAACGACGCGCGCAGTATTGCTGTCGACGGCGCCGGCCGGATCTACATCGGCGAATACACCGGCGGGCGGATTCAGGTTTTCGATCCCACCGGCAAGTTTGCTACTCAATGGAACATTGGCGATCGCAAGACACTCCTGCGCGGGCTGGCCGCCGATCGCAAAGGCACGGTTTACGCTGTTCACGGTGGCAGCGTCGCTCGTTATAACGGCGAAACAGGCGAGAAGCTTGGTGAACTGGCGTACGAACGATCGGGGTTCGACGACGTATCCGCGGGCGCAGACGGTGGACTCGTAACCGCATGGCACAGCAATCGAGACGACATCGTTACGTTCGATGCTAACGGCAAACTCGTGCGAACGATCCCCGCGGCGATCAGCAGCGCGAGTGGTGATTCGGAGTTGAGTATGCGAGTCGCCGTTGATGGCGCCGGTTCGATTTACGCACTCGGTAGATTCAACAATGCAGTCTTCAAATTCGGCCGCGATGGGAAATATATCAATCGCTTTGGCGGCTCAGGCGATCAGCCGGGGCAGTTTCGTGCTGCGTATTCGATTGCCGTCGACGGCTACGGCCGCGTTTACGTCGGCGACATGAAAGGCATTCAGGTTTTCGACGCCGATGGCCGTTACCTGAATGTCATTAAGTTGACAGGCATGGCCTTCGGCATGGTCTTCAACGACAAGAACGAGCTGTTTGTCGTAGCGCGCAACCGCGTGTTGAAGTACGGGCTTCAGGCGCAGTAAATCATCACCGGGCAGTTCGACTTTCAGGAAGCCCCGGCCATCGAAAAGCCCGACGGTGAACAGAAGGATTGAGGTACACGTAAAAGCGCACGCGGTTGGGCCGGAAGCCGACTCAACCGCGCATCGTAGTGTTTGACTACTGAAGTTTAGCGTGCAGGGTTTTTCAGAATCTGGGCCAGGGCCTGCAAACGGGTTGCATCAGCGCCGGTCTTACTGCCGGCAGCGGTCTCCAACGACGGCGCGAGTTTCTTCAGGTTCGCTACCGACGACTTGTTCAGGTTTGAAGTCTCCGCTTTTTGAATCGCAGTTCGCAACGAGCCGATCTGATCCGCGGGCAGCGCTTGCGATCGTTCCAACTGGTCGACGTAAGCCTTCGCAACGATCAGCTTTCGCGGCCACTCGATCTTCTGCTGGTTCTGAACGTTCAGTTCATTAACACGAATCGTCTTTGCAGCGTCGATTTCGTTTTGCGTGAGAAACTTCGACGGCTCGAGTTCAAAGATATCCAAACCACGCGCGATTTCCGATGCGTAGATGCGGCCGTTGTACCAGTAAGCCGACCAGTGACCACCAAGCACGAGCAGGTTCGGATAGATTGGACCACGATCGAAATAGGCAATCTCAACCGGACGCTCGGCATCGGTGAAGTCCATGACGGAGATGCCGCCCTGGTACCACGCCTGCACCACGATGTCGCGTCCCGGAACCGGAATCAGCGAACCGTTATGCGCCACGCAGTTTTCACTATCGCCTTGCGCCGCGGGCAACTTGTAGTAGCTCGCGAACCTCATTTTGTTGTTGTTGTCTAAAGTGAAGACCGCGTCAGCACCCCACTTGTTTGGATCGTTCGCGCGGCAGCGTGCAGCCATCCCGCCGCCCCACTCATCCGTAAACAGGACCTTTTTCCCGTCATTCGAAAACGAAGCCGAATGCCAGTAGGCGTAGTTCGGATCGTTCACCGCGTCGAGGCGTTTCGGATTTACCGGGTCCTTGATGTCGATCAGGATTCCGTTTCCGGAACACGCGCCGGCGGCGAGACCGATCGCTGAGTAGACCGTGATGTCGTGACACTGGTCTGTGGCCTTGGGCTGCTCCAAACCGTGCGTGGCGCCGCTTGTCAAACCACTCACCGCGCCGGTCTGTTGATTCGCGAACAAGCGCGGACTCGAGACGATCTGCGCATTCTGTGGCGCTGCGAGTGGCACCTTGATCACGTCGATGCGAAATAGCGATGTATTCGGATCCTTGTCAGGCTCCTCACCCGAACAACCGGCCAACTCTTCGTTTTGCCGGACGAAGGATGTTCCCGAGACGTAGATGTAGACGTTGTTCTTGTCGTTTGGATCGACGACGAGCGTGTGCGTGTGCGAACCGCGGCAAGTTTGAATTGCCGCCACTTGCTTCGGATTCTTGATATCCGTTATGTCGAAGATTCTCACGCCGCGAAAACGATCCTTCTGCGCCGGCGGAGGTGTGGGCTTTGAATCTTGTCCGG
The DNA here is from genome assembly GCA_036281015.1 of Pyrinomonadaceae bacterium. Taxonomy (GTDB): domain Bacteria; phylum Acidobacteriota; class Blastocatellia; order Pyrinomonadales; family Pyrinomonadaceae; genus PSRF01. Next base: position 1,922 of record DASUPR010000034.1, on the reverse strand, counting down.
CGACTGGCGCCGGCGTGGGCGCGGGCGGCGCCGGTGGGAATCCCTGCGTGCCGCAATCAAGCCGGCCGTTTGCCATTTCCACTGACATGAAGAGCAGGTTTTTGTAAACCGACACATCGTTTTGTCCGCCGGGACAGACCATCGTGGTCACCAGGCTCGGCTTCGACGGGTTCGAAATGTCGAAGATGTTCAGGCCATAGAAGTTTCCCTGAAAGAGGTGATTGCCCTGAAAGGCGAGATCCGAGTTGGCAAACGAAAGCTGGGCGACAACGAGCTGTATCGCCTTCGGCATCTTCGCGATCTCTGCGGGCGATCCACCCGTTTGGCCCAGGACCTTCTGTATCTTCGGATCGTTTGGATCGTCGGAGCCGAGTTGAAAGGCGTCGGGCTTTTTGAGCAGGAAGAGATGCTTGATGCCCAAAGCTGCGACGCCGGCGTTGTCGACGCCCGGAGTTAGTTTGGCGCGCGGATCTTCAGTGTCAGAGCCTGTCATTCCTGGAGGAAGTGGTCCAGCCGGTTCGGGAGTAAACGGATCTGCTTGGGCTTGCTTGTCCGCGGGTTTCGTGGCGCCCTGCGAAGGCGACGGCGTCGGAGTCTGGGCGAACGCCGTTGTGGCAAAGCACGCGCACAAGACGAAGAAAGTTACTAGTAATCGGGGGGTAAAATTATTAATTCGATTCATTCTCATTCCTCTTAAGGTTTTTCACCCAGCAGGGTTTGCATAATTTTGATCTCTGCGCGTTGGCCGCTGTCGACGTCGGTTACGAAATTAAAAAGTTCAGCGTCCTGGCCCGCGCCGGCGGTATCAAACAAATCCTTTACCATAATCAAAGCGCCGTTGTGGTGTTGAATCATTCCTGTCAGGAACAGCCGATCGAACTCCGCGCCCTGAGCTGTTTTCAATGCGTCCATCTGTTTTGCTGTGAGCATTCCGGGCATGAGCATTTCATGTTTCGACATATCCATGCCGGGCATGTTGTGCGTGTTGTGGGTTGGCGCGGAGGTTGATTCGCCGCGTGCTGCCAACCAGCGTTTCATAAAGTTGATTTCGTCTGCCTGCGATCTGCTGATGCGCGCGCCGAGTGTGCGCAGCTCCTTGTTCTCGGTACGCGAATCGATCAGCGCCGTCATCTCAACTGCCTGCGCATGGTGCACGATCATGTGTTGCATGAACTGCACATCGGCGGGCGATGTTGGCGGCAGTGTTGGCCTGGTTGAAGGTGGAAGCGTGCGTGTGGGTTGGCCCGGCGCGCCGGGTTGGACCACTACGGGCGTCTGCTGCGGGTAGACCGACAGCGATAACAAAGATACAAAAGCAACAACGGCCAGAAGCCGGCTTCGGCGTATTAGGACTCTGCTTACGTGCCGCATTGAACGGCTCACATTATCACAAAGCGGGCGTGAAAGCGCGAGCCGGTGGGCCTGTTATAGTGCGTCTGGAGCAAGGAGATATTTAATTCTGCGGACTCCCAGCCGCCATTCTCCGAGAATTCCTTTCTCGAATTCAATAACGTGTATGAGTGAAGGGGAGTCGATGGCGTGAACAGACATGCCGTCGGTCCAGACGAGAGAGGCAAAGGATTGTTTGACCTTGGGGTTGAAGGTGATTACCACGGCTCTTCGCCCGACTACTTCTCCCTGCTCGTTTAGCTTTGGTGTAGTTTCGATAACTCGAACTGCTTCGCGAATGTATTGATCGAGTGCCTCGTTGGCCTTTTCTTGTGACTTGAAACCGAAGTGTGCGAAGGATAGGCGCACGAAGTAGGAGGAGGTAAGTGACCTGACAGAGAATCCACCTTCGCCGTCAAGCATGCGTCCGCAACCCATGCCCTCTACGTGGAACTGAATCGGAGTGAGAGCTACGCCGGCGACGAACGCGAAGAGGGCTACGAGTAAACGACGAAGATACTTCATTGAGTGTT
>DASUPR010000033.1:0-9056 GCA_036281015.1 Pyrinomonadaceae bacterium | reverse complement strand
CTGCTCGCGGTCGGCGCGTTGCTGATCATTCTTTCGTATATCGCGTGGCAGGGAATCGGCTCGCTCAACATTCAGTTTCTGACGGATGTGCCGCGGCCGGTGGGCGAAGGCGGCGGCATCGGCAACGCGATTCTCGGTTCGTTGGTGTTACTGTTGTTGTCTTCAGTGATCGGGTTGCCGCTCGGAATTTGTGTCGGTGTTTATCTCTCGGAAGTCGGCAGGGGACGGTTCGGCGACGCGGTGCGTTTTATCGTCGACACGTTGACGGGCATTCCGTCGATCGTGACCGGCGTGTTTGTTTATGCGGTCCTGGTACTGCCGATGAAGCACTTTTCCGCGTGGGCCGGTGGTGTAGCACTCGCGCTGATAATGGTTCCGATCGTTGCCCGGACCACTGAAGAGATGTTGAAGCTCGTGCCGCACAGTTTGCGTGAAGGCGCGTTGGCGTTGGGCGCGCCGCAATGGCGCGTGACGTTGGGAGTCGTGATTCCGGCGGCGGCGCCGGGAATTGCAACCGGAGCAATGCTTGCGATCGCGCGCGTCTCTGGCGAGACGGCGCCGTTGCTGTTCACCGCTTTCGGGAGCCGGTTCTTTCCGAGTTCACTCAACGAACCGATCGCTTCACTCACGGTTCAGATCTACAACTACGCGATCTCGCCGTATGACGAATGGCACGCGCAGGCGTGGGCCGCGACGCTGGTGCTGATGACGCTGGTTTTAGGAATCAATATCGTCGTGCGTTTTCTGACGAGGAAGAGGTTCTAAGGAGAATGCCGGTTCAAACTGAACCTCCAAAAATCGAAGTTGGCGCCAGGCGCAATAATTCAGCTCCGGTCCCGAGCGGCGGCCCGGCGAAGGTGTCTGTTCGCGATCTGAATTTCTTCTACGGCAAGGTGCAGGCGCTGCACAACATCTCGATCGACATACCCGAACGCATCGTGATGGCTTTCATTGGTCCATCGGGTTGCGGCAAGTCGACGTTTCTGCGGACGCTCAATCGCATGAACGACGTGATTCCCGGCACGCGCGTCGCCGGCAAGGTATTGATCGACGACCACGACATTTACGCGCCGGGAACTGACGTCGTGGAGTTGCGGCGCCGCGTCGGCATGGTGTTTCAGAAGTCGAACCCGTTTCCGAAATCGATCTTCGACAACGTCGCTTACGGTTTGCGAATCAACAGGCTGACGGGCAACAGTTCGGAGCTGCACGGGCGCGTCGAACAGGCTTTGAAAGACGCGGCGCTGTGGAACGAAGTAAAAGATCGTTTGAAAACCTCGGCGTTGAGTCTTTCCGGCGGTCAGCAGCAACGCCTGTGCATCGCGCGGGCGCTCGCGATTCGTCCGGAAGTGTTGTTGATGGACGAGCCGGCGTCGGCGCTCGATCCGATCGCCACGTCGAAGATTGAAGAGTTGATTTTCGATCTGAAGAAGCAGTACACCATCGTGATAGTTACGCACAACATGCAACAAGCCGCGCGTGTTTCCGACACAACGGCGTTTTTCTTGCTTGGTAAGTTGATCGAAGTTAACTCGACTGAGAAGATGTTCACGGCCCCCAACGAAAAACTGACTGAGGATTACATTACGGGAAGGTTTGGTTGATTAAGTAGTTATGGATGCCCATCGTCATCTCGACGACGAACTAAGTTCTTTACGCGACCGCGTGTTGCTGCTCGGCGGCGAGGCGGAGATGGCGCTCGAACGCGCGATGACTGCGCTCAGAGAGCGCGACAGCGATCTCGCACGCGAGGTGCTCGATCACGACGACAAGGTCGACCACCTGGAAGTCGAAATCGATCGCCAGTGCATCGACATCATCGCACTGCGGCAGCCCGCGGCTCGCGATCTGCGCTTCGTGATCTCGGTCGCGAAAATGGCGCCGGTGCTCGAACGTATCGCCGACCACGCCTGCAACATTGCTCGCACTGCGCTCGATTTAAACAACGAGCCGGAACTCAGGTCGGTGCTCGACCTGAGCCGCATGTCGGATCACGCGTTGAAGATGTTGCGCGCTGCGCTCGATGCGTTTACGTCAAGCGACGCCGCAATGGCACGCGAAATCATCAAGAGCGACAGCGAGATCAACGATCTCTACAACCACAGTTTTCATCACTTGATCGAACTGATGGTCAGTGAACCCGCCACCGCGACACGCGATGCGCGGCTGCTCTTCGTCGCCAAGCATCTCGAACGAATCGGCGATTACGTCACTGACATCTGCGAGTTGACCGTTTACATGGCCGAAGCGGCGTTTATCAAGCACACTTAATCATGACTCGCCCCATCCTGATCATCGAGGACGACGCCGACATCTCCGAGAGCCTGAAGTACAACTTCGAACGCGAAGGACTTCCGGCGATCACTGCGCCAACCGGCGAAGCAGGTTTGTCCGCGGCCTTGAACGAGCGTGAATCGCCGCGCTTGATAATTCTCGATCTGATGTTGCCGGGCATGAGCGGCATCGAGTTGTGCCGGCGTTTGCGCCGCGAGCCTGCGACGCGCCGCACGCCCATCATCATGCTGACGGCGAAGACGTCGGAAACGGATCGCGTCACCGGTCTCGATCTCGGCGCGGATGACTACATCACCAAACCGTTCTCAGTACGTGAACTGCTCGCACGCGTGCGCGCCGTCATGCGCCGCGCTGATGAAACGATGGGCAAAACGTACGAAGACGATCACCTGACGATCGACTTCGACGACATCCGCGTGCTTTGCGACGGCGTCAAGATCAAACTCACGAACAAAGAGTTCACGTTGTTGTCCGTGCTCGCGCGCAGCGCCGATCGCGTGGTGACGCGGCAGCAGTTGCTGGATAGTGTTTGGGGTTACAGTTACTATGGCGATGCACGCACGCTCGACGTGCACATCCGCCGGCTGCGGCAGAAGCTCGACAAGTGCGGCGATTGTATTGAGACGGTGGTCGGAGTTGGTTACCGGTTTGTTGGTTGCAGGTGATTCTTGTGCTCAGGCGTTGGTTAATTGAGGCACTCTCAAAAGGCGACAAAGCGCAGGCGCGAGAGTTTGAGGACACGAATACACCGGATGAGTTCTTTTCTGCCGGCGCACTATTCGAAGCAACAATGGCCGGCATGCGCGAAGGTCTTTTGGTCGTCAACAAAGACATGCGCGTCGTCGCTTCGAATCCCGCCGCGCACAAGCTGTTCAATGCTTCGGTCACAAAGCTAAAGTCGCAACGCCTCACGGAGTTGACCCGCAATCCCGCGATCTACAGCGCGTTCCTCGATGGTCTAAAAGGCAATGAAGTCAGCGGCGTGAAAGTCGAAACACACGGGCCAGAACGGCAGGTGTTTGATCTTCGTGTGGTCCCGATCGGCAACGCCAACGGAAACGGCGCCCAGGGCGCGCTCGGTGTTTTCTTCGACATCACGCGAACTGAACGTCTCGAACTCGTCCGTCAGGAGTTTCTCTCCAACGTTTCGCATGAGCTGCGCACGCCACTCACATCGATCATGGCGTTTGTAGAAACACTCGAAAGTGGCGCGAAGGAAGATCCGGAGAGTTGTCAGCGTTTCCTTTCCATTATTCGTAAGAACGCTTCACGAATGCACACGCTGATCGACGACATTCTCGATCTCACGGCGATCGAGGCCGGCAACGTGCAGTTGCGCGCGGCTCCCGTTAATCTGCACGAGTTGGTCGATGACGTTTGTGCTTCATTGCCCAACCAGGCGAGCGCTCACAAAGTTTCGCTGCGGAACGATGTGCCGCCGGGCACGCTTGTTTACGCCGATGCCGGCCGTCTCGAGCAGATGCTCACAAACCTGATCGATAACGGCATCAAGTTCAGCCGCGAGAACGGCACTGTCTCGATCAGCTACCGGTCGGGAACGCGCGATGAAATCCTGATTCAGGACAACGGCGACGGCATTCCCGCACAGCATCTGGAGCGGCTGTTTGAGAGGTTCTATCGGGTTGACCGGGCGCGTTCGCGCCAGATGGGCGGAACGGGTTTAGGGCTGGCCATCGTCAAGCACCTGGCGTTGCTGCACGGTGGCGAGGTCACGGTCGAGTCTGAGCTCGGAAAGGGCAGTACGTTTACCATCCACCTGCCTAAAAGCCCTGCTATTTCAACAAATAAAAATTAAAAAACGTTGTTGTCACTCGGGCTATGGTGGTGCCATAATAGCCACCGTGAGTTTGCCCTCGTTCTCTTCCCCGACAGCCCCGGAAGGTCCTCTCTCAGAATGTAAGTCTTGACCGAACAAGTAGCGGTCTGGGGAGGTAACAAATGCGAGTTCAGCGAGTAATTAGATCTGCATCGGTGTTCGTCGGTCAGTTAGGTATGGCGTTGGTGAAAGCTGTTGTCACCAGCGTTTTGATTGGGGCTTTCGCAGTGGGGCTCATGCACTATATGGGTGTGCCGGTGCCGAACCCGGACGACCTGCTTAACGGACTAACACGATTAGCGGAGAGCCTTTAATAAGAGGAAGCATTGAGCACAGAGTTGGATCGGGCCTACGACGTGCTGGGAGTAAAACCCGGCGTTTCAGATCGGGAGTTGAAAGCGGCACATCGGGACATGGCGAAGGTGTGGCATCCCGATCGGTTTGTGCACGATCCGCGTTTACAGGAAAAGGCGCAGGAAAAGTTAAAGGAGATCAACGAGGCGTACGAGCAGTTGATCTCACGTCACAAGCGGCGCGCTACGCCGCCGCCGAGCCCGCCGCCACGGCGCGCGCAAGCTTCTTCTGAAGACGTACGAGTTTCAGTAAGGAGAGGAATCGGCTGGCACTGGTGGATTGCGGTTCCGTTCGCAGTGTTCGCGCTGGTTTTTGCTTTTACGGTAAAGACGCTCGTGCGAGAACCCGCGCCGCCGGTGGCATCAGCACAGCTCGAAGAGCAGATTGAACAGGCACCCACAACGACTCGGGCGGACGCCACTCACACCGTCCGCCGTGACGAAAACAATCTTGCGCCACCCGCGGAATCGGCGACTGAGCCTCCGCCAACGAACGAAGCTGTCGTTACGGTTCCGACAGTCACGGTTTCAATCGATCCGGAAAGCGGTCTACTGGCAACGCCCACCTGTCCAGTCAAAAGCCGCATGACTTACCCGAGCGGCAGCGAACCTCACGGCTACTGCAAGATCAACCACGTCGTTAAGCCCGAGAAAAAGACCGGCCTCAAAGGTCTCGCGAAGCGCATCTCCGAAATCGATTAAAAGTTAAATACCAACTGCTGTTGCACGCGATAAGTGGTCGGGGCGAAATCGCCGACGGGGACGAAGAAGTTGGGAAACTGTCCGCTGCGGCGTAGTGACTTCTGGAAGAAGAACAAGCTCTGGAACGTCACCTTGCGCGAGAGGCCGTACTCGAAGCGGAAGTGATTCGTGCGAACGTTGACGCCTGTGTTTGTGCCGAGGTCGTCGTCAGTCACTTGCGAGATCATCGAGTTGGCGCCTTTGATCGCGAAGACGTACATGAAGCCCATGTCGCCGCGTTTCTGCGCGCGGCCGACCTGCAACGCCGCAAGCATCGCGTCGCGTTCGTTCATGCCCGTGGCGACGTTGCGCGCGAACTGAAGGTTGAACGTGATCGGGTAATCGTGATCCTTGTACGTGAAGCCGGTGTGATTGAGACGATAAGTGAGCCGCAAAACCTGGAAACCCGGCGCCGTGTACACCACTCCGCCGGGAGTTGTGGTGGCGTTGCCTGTTCCCGGCATCGGACCTGAGAGCGCGATACCGATTCCCGGTTGGACCAGCAGCACGAGACCGTCGTTTGTCGACGCCAACTGGATCTGGTTCGGGTGGCGGTAGAGGTGCATGTCGGCGCCCGCCTGGCTGCTCCATTGCTCGTTGAACTTTTGATTCACCAGGAAGCCCTGATGAAACAGGTTCGCGGATCGGCCGGTCGTGCCGACGACTGCGCCGATGCGAGCGAGTGGACTGTTTGGTTGAATAACCGCGACGTTCGGCGTTGAAAGAATGTACTGTCCGGCGCGCAACTCGAGACTCGTCACGTAAGCGCCGTTATCTTTGAAAGAAGCTGTGTAACGTTCGTTGAAGCCGTTGAAGCGAAGGTCGTCGTCAAACAGAAACCGCGAGTTATCGGCGAAAACACTCTGCACGCGGCCGCCCTGAAGTTGAATCGACTTCGTCGGGCGATACTCGATCCACGCTTCGCTCAAGCTAATCGGCGCGCGGATGTTGAACGAAGTGAAGTCCTGGTTTGTCGAGAGTTGATTGTTCAGTGGACCCGTGGAGAGTTGGCCGTGGAAACTAAGATTCGGGTGAATGTCTGTGTCGAAGTTTAGCCGCAGGCGATACCGAGCACGCGCGTTTTGCACGCGGTCGAGTGGTGGATCGGGCGGTTCGGAAGCAGAGCGAAAGGTGCCGTCAAACCGCAGGCGAAAGTCGCCGCTGAAGCGAAATGGGCCGATCTTGCGCACGTCGTTTTCGAGTTTCTCCACACGCTTTTCGATCGGCGGCGGTTGGGGCGGTTCGCTGGTTACAACGGCGTGCTCTTCGACGGCTTGTGGAGGAGGCGATTTGACGGACAGTCGATCCAGAAGCGCCTGGAGTGCGGCTTGTTGTTCTGAAATAGTTTTCTGAAGCTGATCGAGCTTTGCGTTCTGGCGTTCGATCTCAGCTTCGAGCACCCGGACGCGTTCGTTCACGCTCGTCTCGGTCGCTTCAGAAGTTCTGGCTTCGGTCGTATCAGGCGTTCTGGTTGTGCGGGTAACTAACTCCTGCGCTTGTACGGGTATGAGTCCGCAAATGAAAACCGCCAAGCAAAGAATGACCTTCATGGGCTTGGTTCCTCGAGTGTGGTGCGTTGAATTGGGAACGAACGCCATAGCGTATGACCGTGGCCTTAAATCCACCTTGCTATGAAGTTACATTCATGTGAATAGAGAGTGGTCGTTGACAATGCTCTGATGCGCCGCTTACTATTTTCCTGTTCTTAACGTCTCAGGCTCTTCCCACGCCGGATCTCGACAAGGAATGATGCTTCTTCAGGCGGTAACGACCACAACCCAGCCGACTGTCGGCAGCCCGATCACAGCTTACTGGCCGGTAATGATCTTTTTCGGTGTAGCTGTAATCTTTCCCGTGCTCCCGATTATCCTCGGACGTTTTCTCCGACCGATCAAGTACCAGAAGGACAAGATGCGCCCGTACGAGTGCGGCATCGATCCGAAGACCGAAGCGCACGAGCGATTCACGGTGCGCTACTACATCGTCGCGATGCTCTTTCTGATCTTTGACGTCGAAACCATTTTCCTGCTGCCGTGGGCCATCATCTTCATGGGCGACGACTTCTCGTTTACGACTTTTGCGCTCATCGAGATGTTTGTCTTCATCGGAATTCTGGTGGTTGGTTACTACTACGCCTGGCGTAAGGGCGCCCTTGAGTGGGCCTAATTTATGGCTGAACACGAAGAAGGATTTGTTTTAACTACCGTCGACTCGATCATGAACTCGATCCGGCGATCTGTCGGCGCGAAGACGATCGACATCGCTGCGCCCGTGGTGAACTGGGCGCGCAAGTCGGCGTTGTGGCCGATGACGTTTGGGCTCGCGTGTTGCGCGATCGAGATGATCGCCGCAGGCGCCGGACGTTTCGACATCGACCGGTTCGGTGCGGGCGTGTTTCGGCCGAGTCCACGGCAGAGCGATCTGATCATCATCGCGGGCACCGTGACCTTGAAGATGGGACCGGTCGTGCGTCGCGTTTACGATCAGATGCCCGAACCGAAGTGGGCCATCGCGATGGGCGCGTGTGCTTCGACTGGTGGACCATTCGATTCGTACTCGACAATGCAGGGCGTCGATCGTTGTATTCCGGTTGACGTTTACATACCCGGTTGTCCGCCGCGTCCGGAAGCGTTGTTTTACGGGTTGATGCGTTTGCAGGACATCATTATGCGGGAGGCTCCCTCCGCATACATCTTTGAAAGCGACGGATCCGTTCACCGGCAGCGCTCTTTCCAGGACGAAAACCTCCTGGTGGATGCAGCCATGGGCGTGGGCAACGGCTTGTCGAAGGTTTCTTAGGGTTTCTTAATCGCGGTTTGAATCGCGGATAAGAGGAGAGGAGCATATATGACAAAACAGAAGCCCCTTCTGCTAGTCCTCATAACAATTATCGCGCTCTTTGGCAGCGCAATCTGGGTAGGCGCCCAGACCAAAACAACAACCAAAAGGCGAACAACAACCAAGCGCGTGGCGCCGCTGGTCCCGGTCGGCACCGATCTCAAAGTCCGGATCAACGACACACTCTCGAGTAAAGACTCGCGCGTCGGCGATCGTTTCACTGCTACGGTGATCGATCCGAGCCGCTTCGATGAAGCACGGCTGACGGGACACATCAGCTCTATTCAAAAGTCAGGCAAAGTCAAAGGCCGGACGAGTATGAATCTCGCTTTTGATTCGATCGAGTTGCGCGACGGTAGGCGCGGAGTGTTGCGCGGTTACGTCACGCGAGTTTACGGCGACGATTCCGGACGCGCAGACAATGAAGGCGGCGTCGAATCCAGCAGCCGGACCAATCAAACCGTGAAACGCGCCGGTATTGGTGCGGGCGTCGGCGCGATCATTGGCGGCATCGCGGGTGGCGGCAAGGGCGCTGCGATTGGTCTGATCATCGGCGGTGCCGGCGGCGCGGGCTCGTTGGCTGTGAAGGGCAGCAAGGAGTTGAAGATCGAGTCAGGCACGGAAATGCTCGTTCACGTGACGCGCTAATTCAGAACAACTTACAACTACGAAAGGGGAGCGGCTAAAATCGCTCCTCTTTTGTTTTTGCGGAAGAAACACCGGGGAGACCACGTCTAACGATTGAGTTGGAGATGATGGCGCAGCACCTTATCGATGGAAGCGTGATCGAGGCCTGCCAGCAGGGCGACCGCGAAGCCTTTCAGTTCCTCTTCGAATCGTACAAAGACAAAGTTTTCTCGATCGCGGTTTATTCGGTTGGCGGCGATCGCGCGATCGCAGACGACGTTACGCAGCAGATCTTTCTGAAGCTGTTCACTGCGATTCGCCAGTTTCGCGGTGATTCGGAGTTTACGACGTGGCTTTATCGCATG
>DASUPR010000032.1:0-5474 GCA_036281015.1 Pyrinomonadaceae bacterium | reverse complement strand
AGCTAAGAATGATTTCAATCAGTAGTTCCTTCAGAATCGGTGTATTCGGCGGCCGGACCTCTGCGCCGTTTGACCACAATGTAAATAACCAGCCCGATCAACGCCAGCGAACCGACGATACTTACGATCACGAGTCCGTTGTCTTTTAAAAAGAGCAGCACCCGGCGGCCGTAGAAGACTGCGAGAATTCCCTCGACGTAATAACGAAACGAGCGCGCGATCATTACCGTCAACAAAAACTTCCAACGCGGATATTCGAGCGCGCCCGCAGTCGCGACGAAGATCTTGAAAGGCAGCGGCGGCGGAAGTATCGCGGGAATTCCGATCGCGAGAAACCCGAATCGCTCGTAAGCGCGTTCGACTCGTTTGATACTCGCCAACGGAAATTTTTTGCGCAGCACGGCTTGGCCACCGCGGCGCACGATCGTGTAGAGCAGGTTGCAACCGAGCACCGAACCGGTCGCCGCGAACAGCGGAAAGTAATAAGCAGCGGTCGGATCTTTGATACAACGGCCAACCACGAGGTAGTCGTTTATTTCCGGCAGCGACAAGAGCGATGAGTCGAGTGCGCCGATGATGACCATCGCCGGCGCCGCGAAATAGAGCGGCAGTCCGATGACGTTTACTTCCAACCAACGCGCAATCGAAAGTAACCAGTCAGCCATTAAAGAGTGTGTCTTTGGGAACGAACTATTTTACAGGGGCGAAAACTGAGGGTGTGTCGTAGGTCACGCCGACGGTGAACCCGGAATTTGGACTGAAACTCGTGAGGCCCTTGATCCCCGCGAAATCGAAACGCAGACCCGAAGCCCTGATCTGCATTCCCAAACGCGCTTCGCTGTGCGATTCGGTGCCGAGTGGACCATTGCCCGGGCGCGTGTTCGCGCGGCCGTTTACTTCACCGGCGATACTGAACTGTTTGTTGATACGGAAAATTCCCGCGACGCCGTAGGTGAAGACGTCGTTTTGTGAAAACAGTTCTGTCGGCGCGGTCAGAATCGCGATGCCGAGATTGCCGAACGTGTTGAAGCGCCCGTCGGGGCCGAATTTCTTGCCGACGAGGATCTGGCCGTACGCGTTGGTTTGGTTGAGCCCGATGCCGGTTCCCTGGCTCGAGTTTGGCAGTTGCACCCCGAAACGGAAACCGAGAGATGGACCACGGCGCGTTTCGTTGCGGAGTTTGAACTTGGCCGAGATCGTAAAGTCGCCGGTGTCGTGGGTGGAGTTAGCGCCCGGCGCGAGTTCGAGGGGAATAGCTGACGGCCCGCGCGAGTTGATGCTGAGGTAGTTCTGGGCGACGCCTTCGATTTGAAATTCTACATTCGGTCCCATACCGAAGTTGATCCCAATGACGCCGACGCGCGTCAGGTCGCCGCGAAGTCCCGAGACCGTATACTTCGCGCCCTGCATAAAATCGATCCCCGCCTCGATCCTGATGGAGCCCGGCGGAATAATATCCACATCCTCCGTGAGCAGCGGCCGCTGCTGCGCCTCCGCGATGGTCGCCAAGCAGAGCAGCACGGCAAGAGACAGGAATCTGGTTAACAAACTCATGCGCTGGGATTCTAAGGCTACGGTTCACAAAGCGTCAATAAAGTGAGCGACAGAGATCGCAATTACTCCTCAACAGGAGAACGACGGTTCTCAAGCTCAGTCAATATGTTTTCTGGTAGCCAGCCTGGAATCACGTGATAGTACATTTCTCGCAGTTTGTCGTACATCCCTCCCTCAACGTAGGCGACAACGGCTGCGGCGTCGCAGTAATGTGTAGGTGAGTGAAAAAACTGATTCAGATCCTCAAGAAATAGAAAAAGCTGCATTGCCTCATCGAGATTGACTTCTATTTTTCTGCTCATTTCTTTATGTCGTCGAAGCTACGGAGTCTGACCCGTTATACCAGTGAAGATTTTCAACCAGCACCGCGCGACCCGGTTCAGCGAGTTATATTTCTTCTCGCCCTACTACATTAAATTAACCCTAGCTTTTTGCCTCACTCATTATTGGCGCGGAGGGCGGAGGGCTCTATGTGCTCGGTTCAGAAACAAATCTATGAAGTATGAGAGACAGTTCATCGTTCGGATTGTAATGAAGTGTCTCTAGATTGTAACGGCCAGGAGGTATTTGTATGGTGAGATACATATCGATAGAAGTGCCCCGGCACGAGGAGTCGAACAGGATAAGTTCACCATTGAGGATTTCGAGTTTTACGTTCGTAGGTTGCCAATGAATATCGATGGGCAGAGACCTCAGCGCTTCACGAACTGGCGCTTCATCTTCTGCAAAGACCCATCTCACCAGAAAACTACTCAATAAATCACCTGAGGGCCACCAAGTCGTTGAAAGGGGCTCCTCACCTAAGACGACACCGGTTCGGGAGCCGACCTCTATTGCTTCAACATAATCAGCGATCTTGCACGCCCGATCATAATCAGTAAGCGTGGAACTCTTCCCGAAAGAACCGTGCCAATACGGCAGCAAACTCTTCTCGAGCAAAAGTAGCGGCCCTCCCGTAGATTCTATCCAAGTCAGCAATTTGATACCTTCAGCAGGATTCCTCGCGTAGCCGTTCATGGAATTATTCTTCTGCTTCCTATAAATCTCTCCGTAAAAGTCGTTTGTTGACGTTGTTGAAGAACCGGAATAGTTTGGGTCATTGCCATTAGCATAGTTCGGCCGCGAAGATTCTAAAATCGTTTTGCACCAGCGAGAGAGGACATGGCCCAAGCACTGATCGATGGATGGCGCACGAATAATCGCGTCACTGTGTATTTGATCGAAAACCCTGCCGCTTGAGATGTGGCCGATGATGGTTCGGTTCGCCGCGGCGTACTGTTCGAGCGATTGTTGCGTTCTAACAGGCACAAATTGAGCATGTGTGAGAGCGGGTTAAAGCGGGCGTCGCGATGTGCTAGTATCCGCACTCATGCGACGACAATTAATCTTCCTTCTCGTTTTCATCTTTCTTCTTCCTCCCGCCATTGCGCAAAACCAGTCACGCCCCGCGGTACAGGTCCAAGGGCTGAAGGAGCGGGTGACGATTACGCGCGACGAGCGCGGCATTCCTTACGTCGAGGCCAGGAACGATGAGGATCTCTATTTCGCGCAGGGTTATGCGACCGCGGCGGATCGGTTGTGGCAGATGGATCTGTTTCGGCGTACGGCGCGCGGCGAACTCGCGGAGGTTTTAGGCGCTGGTCCAAACAACGCCGCGTTGAACCAGGACAAGCTGCATCGCACGTACGGCTTTGCGCAGGCAGCCGAAGCGGAAGTGGCGCAAGCGTCGCCGAAGTCGTTAGCCATAATAGAAGCCTACGCGCGCGGTGTTAATGCTTATGCGTCGTCGCTCGATCCGAAGTCGTTGCCGCCGGAGTTTCAGCTGCTGCAATTCAGCTTCCGGCCGTGGACGCCCGCAGACTCGTTCATCATTGCAAAGATCTTTTTCGAGGCGCTGTCAGACACATGGCGGCTCGACGTAATGCGCCAGGCGCTCGCTTCGTTGCCGGCTGAGAAGCGCAATGCACTGTTGCCGTCGATATCGCCGATCGACGTGCTCGTGGTCGGCAAAGACACGAAAGCACGATCCTCATCGGCAACATTGCAGCAGCGGCAGGCGCCGCTCTCGAATGAAGCTCTGGCAGCACTCGCCCACAATCAATCCATCGCCGCCGCGGCGTTGGATCGCATCGGTTTCCACGCGGACGGGCTCGCCGCAAGTAACAACTGGGTGGTCAGCGGAAGCCGCACCGTTACCGGCAAACCGTTACTCGCTAACGATCCACACCTGCGGCCGTCGGCGCCGTCGATCTGGCACATGGTCCACCTGAGCGGGCCCGGCGTTCGCGTCGCCGGCATCACTGCGCCCGGTGTTCCCGGAGTGATCATCGGTCATAACGATCGTATCGCATGGGGTTTTACGAACGTCGGACCTGACGTGCAGGACCTCTACATCGAGAAGTTCGATCCCGCAAACCCGAAACGTTACCAAACGCCACACGGCTGGCAGGACGCCGTCATCCGCCAGGAACAGATCAAAGTCCGCAAAGCTTTTACTTCTTCCGAGTTCGACACGGTGACGCATGAAGTCACGGTGACGCGACATGGTCCAATCATTTTCGAAGCAGACGGCAAGCGCTACGCACTAAAGTGGACGGCGCTCGATCCCAAGGTTAATCGCCCGGATCTACAGTACGCGATGAATCGCGCGCGTAACTGGAAGGAGTTCAACGCCGCGCTCGAATCATTCACCGCGCCGACGCAAAACATCGTCTACGCAGACGTCGATGGGCACATCGGTTATCACGCCGCTGGTGTGGTGCCGATTAGAAAGTCGGGCGACGGCAGTGTGCCTTACGACGGATCGACCGACGCGGGCGAGTGGACCAGTTACATCCCGATCGCGAAGCTGCCGCAGCTTTACGATCCGCCGTCGGGAATCATCGTCACCGCAAATCAGCGAATCGTCGGCACTGACTATCCCTATTTCCTGACGCACTCTTGGGCGCAGCCGTATCGTGCACGCCGCATCTTTGATCTGCTCAACGAAAAACCGAAGCACTCAACCGACGACTTCCGCCGCATCCTCGGCGACGTTTATTCGATCGCCGGCGTGTTGTTTGCGCAGGAAGCAGTCAAACTTTTGCGGCCGAAGCTGACACCGGCAGATGAAAAACTGCGTGCGACGCTGGATGCGTTTGAGAAATGGGACGGACGCCTCAACGCCGAATCCACAGTCGCGCCGATACTGTCGCAAATGCGCCAGACGTTCCGCTCGAAGATTCTAGCGGGCGCGCTTGGTCCGGATCTCGTGAGGAATTATCAGTGGAGCAACTTCGACACGACACTCGATCGCATCATCAAGGAACGTCCCGCGGAATGGCTGCCGAAAGAAACAGCGAGCTATGAAGACTTGATGCGTTTGTCTTACGACGAGGCCATCGCAAATCTGAAGCGGATTCTCGGCGATGACGAAACCAAGTGGACCTGGGGCGACATGGTGAAAGCGCGTTTTCCACACACTCTCGGCGCGGCGCCATTGATCGGCGGACAGTTCACCGTGCCGCCGGTTCCACAGAACGGCACCGGAGGATTGTTAGGCGCGACGGTGAATGTGGGAGCGTCCGTGTCGATGCGTTTGATTGCAGACTTGAGTGATTTGGACAAGACACAACAAGGGATCGCACTCGGCGTATCGGGTTTACCGAAGAGTCTACACTGGAGCGATCAACTCGCAGACTGGCGTGCCGTCACACCGCGTGAGTTTCCGTTCACCGCGGCGGCAGTCACAAAAGCCGTGAAAGAAACGCTAGTGCTCGAGCCGATGCCTTGAGATCGCCGTGTACTTCGAGCCTTTGCTGCTCAACTCACTCCTGAAAAGGATCAATTCATCGAAGCGCACTGCGACGTCGGTGAATGGCAAGCCAAGATGGATTTGGGCCAATTGGTTTGCGTTTTGTGGCCGGCGAATGCGCGCGATC
>DASUPR010000031.1:0-8812 GCA_036281015.1 Pyrinomonadaceae bacterium | reverse complement strand
CGGCGCTGACGATGTGCGTTGGACCACAAGCGCGTCATTTCTCGATTACGATCGCGACGGCTGGTTGGACCTGATGCTCGTGAACTATGCCGAGTTCTCCACGATCAAAAGTCTAAACTGTTATGCCGCCACCACGGCGCGAGACTATTGCACGCCGCGTGTCTTCCGCGCGCCCGGCAACCGGTTGCTGCGCAACAAAGGTCAGGGCGTCTTTGAAGACGTGACTGTGTCCGCGAGCCTCGCCAGGGAGTTTGGTCACGGATTGGGAGTCGTGACGACGGATTTCAACGGCGACGATTGGATCGATATCTATGTCGCTAACGACGGCGATCACAACCAACTCTGGACCAACCAGAAGAACGGCAAGTTTGTTAACGACGCGCTGCTGGCGGGCGCTGCTGTCAACAGAAACGGGCAGGCCGAAGCAGGCATGGGCGTCGACGCCGCAGACTTCGACGGCAACGGTACCGACGACATCTTTATCACGCACCTGATGGACGAAACCAACACGCTGTACGTGAACCTGGGCGAAGCGCTCTTTGAAGATCGGACGCGCGAGAGTGGTCTGGGAATGCCCGGACGCCGGTTCACGGGCTTTGGCACGTTCTTCTTTGATTATGACAACGACGGGTGGCTCGACATCTTCGCCGCGAATGGCGCCGTGCAACTGTTGCCCGATCTGGTACGCAGGAAAGATCCGTTTCCGTTGGGCCAACCCGATCAGCTCTTTCGCAACACGGGTAAAAGCGGTTTCGTGGAAGTTGTCGACGAGGTTGGACCAGAGTTTCAGCTTCTGGAGGTTGGCCGCGGCGCTGCTTTCGGCGACGTCGATAACGACGGCGACATGGATGTGCTGGTTTCCAACAACAATGGACCAGTGAGGTTGTATTTAAACCAGGTAGGCAATCGAAATCATTGGTTGGGACTGCGGCTAATCGACAAAAACGGCCGCGACTTGTTGGGCGCCCAAGTCGAGATCGTTATCGCGAAGGATCGTGTTTTGCGACGGCGCGTCAGGACTGACGGCAGTTATCTTTCGGCAAACGATCCGCGGGTATTGGTGGGATTGGGTGCGGCTACTCGCGTACCACTGGTCCGAGTGCGCTGGCCGGATGGAACGAGCGAAGAGTTTAAGGACCTGGTCGTCGACAAGTACACGACACTGAAAGGTAAACGATGAAGTTGGTTTTCCTGATCGTCTTTAGCGTGTTTGCCGCGCAGACGGCATCTGATAGCGGCGCCTTGCAGCCGCCGCGAAAAGGTCTGGTTGCGGTGCACTGGCCGGACCTGACGAAGTTGGAAGAAAGCGTTCGGGAACAGGTCATCACGTTACAAGTCGAGCTAACAGCGACGGCGAAAGATCCGAAAGTCTCAGACGCGGTGTTGAGCGAGGCTTATGGGAAGTTGGGACAGATCTACCATGCGTATTCGCTTGTCTCTCCGGCTCGCGACTGTTACCTGAATGCGGGCGTGTTGGCGCCAAAAGATTTTCGCTGGATCTATCTGCTGGGAAAGTTGGACCAGCAGGACGGTCGCTTCGACGACGCGATTCGGCGTTACCATGCCGCGCGCGCATTTCGGCCTGACTACGTGGCTGTGTCAGTGAACTTGGGAAACATTTTTCTTGAACTGAATCGTCTCGATGAAGCGAGCGAGAGTTTTCGTGTAGCGCTGGCGATTGAGGGGAACAATCCGGCGACTCATTACGGGTTGGGCCAGGTGGCGATGGCGCGGCGCAACTACACTGAAGCCGTCAAGCACTTTGAGAAAACGCTGGCTGCACTGCCGGGCGCTACGCGTGTTCACTATTCGCTGGCGATGGCGTATCGCGGTTTGGGCGATACGGAGAAAGCCCGCGCGCATTTGGCGAAGCAGGGATCGGTTGGCGTGCGCGTTTCCGATCCGCTCGTCGATGGTTTGCACGAGTTGGTCCAGGGAGAACGGTTTTTTCTGAGTCGCGGCAAGTTGGCGTTTGAGGCGCAGCGGTACGCGGACGCGGTGGTGGAGTTTCGCAAGGCGGTTGCGGCGAGGCCCGACAGTGTTACAGCGCGTGTGAATCTCGGCGCAGCGCTCTCGCAGCTTGGGGATGTGAAAGGCGCCATTGAGCAGTTTAAGGAAGCGATTCGACTCGAACCGGGAAGAGCCAACGCGCATTACAATCTGGCGGTTTTGCTGGCGCGTGAAAACAAACACGAGGACGCGATCGAGCATCTTCGTTCAGCGTTGAGCGTTGACGTGGCCGATGTCGCGGCGCGTCTGCTGTTGGCGCAGGAGCTTTCGAAATCTGAGCGCGTGGATGAGGCGTTGAGCGAATACACTCGCGTGGTCCAGGCCGATCCGAATAACGAAGTGGCGCTGCTGGAGTTCGTGAAGCTGCTTCATCGCAGGAAACAGTACAAACAAGCACTCGACGCGATCGAGAAAGGCCACGCAGCATATCCGCAAAAAGGCCGCACAGTCCTGGTGCTGGCTTACTTGCTCACGACGTCGCCTGAGCTTCAGTTGCGCAACGGGACTCGCGCGTTGGAGCTTGCGCAAAACGTCTACAAAGCAACCGCAGCATCACAGCACGCCGCGCTGGTCGCGATGGCGCTCGCTGAAGCCGGGCGTTGTAAGGAAGCCTTCGAGAGGCAGCGGCAGGCGATTGTCGCCGCGGAGCAGCAGGGCAAAACAGATCTACTCGCCAAGTTAAAAGCCGATCTCAAGCTTTACGAAAGCGTGCAAACCTGCCGGCCGGCGGGAGATCCCTTACTGACGCAGTTATCGTTTTTCGAAAGAACCAGGTGAACCACAGAGCACACAGATAAGAAGTTCATTTATTGAGAGCGGTGCGGAAGAGTTTGTTGCACTCTTCTTCCAACACTCCACCAACGACCGTGCACTTGCGAAAGGTACTTAACCGTGCGACTTCCTCCGCACGGATATCAATCGCCCACCAGTCCAGCATCTTCAGGAAAGGTATCGACGACCCAAACACCACTCGTTTGATCCCCGCCCACGCCACCGCACCCTGACACATCGCACACGGCTCGGCAGTCGTATAAATCGTCAACGTGGTCCAGTCGATCTTCGGATGCGCGGCGGCGCACTTGTTGATCGCATCCATCTCACCATGCCACGTGGGATTAAGAGCCGAACGATTCCAACCCTCCCCGACGACCACGCCTTTCTGGTCTACCAACACTGCTCCAAAAGGATGCTTCGGATTATTGCCGGCGAGGCGAATCGCTCTTCTCATGTGCAGTTCGTCGTTGGGCTCCAGGAGTGGCTTGGATAAAGCCACAGTCTCGTACGCGCTCCACACAGGCACCGCTGCAATCGACGTAGCCAAATTGCGAAGCAGAGTGCGCCGCTTCATCGCTTGCTCTCTCCGAACGAATAGAGCGCGTTGCGTGTGCGGACGTAGAGATTGCCTCCAGCGATCGCCGGCGTGGCCCAAACCTCTTCGCCGAGATCGCTTGTAGCGATGATCTCCCATTGCGCGTCGGCTTTAAGCACGCTGACTTTGCCGCTCGCGCTGATGACAAAGACTTTGCCATCGGCGGCGACAGGTGATGCGTAATACTCCTCGAGCGCTTGCGGCGTGCGTCCCTGTTTCAGCACTTGCCCACTCACCGGATCGAGACTGGAAACAATCCCGCCTTCCTTCATCAGATACATCACGCCGCGATAGAGCAACGGCGCAGGTATGCTCGGGTAGGATTTCGTGACGCGCCAAACAACGTTCGAAGACGTAAGGTCGCCCTGGCCCGTTAAGCGAATCGCAGTGAGCCCGTGACCGCCCGTAGTTGAATTACGAACGAAGTCGTATTCCGAACGCTCGACATACCCGTCGTTGTTCGAGTCTAACCAGCCGAAGTGGTCCAGGAACTCCGCGCTGCCTTTTATTTCGTCACGTCCGAGCTTTCCGTCCTTGTTCGCGTCGGCTTTGAGACTCTCGTCAAACGGCGGCAGGAACGGATCATCACCACCGTCGCCCATCACGTAGACCATGTCGGCGCCCAGTAACGGCACGCCTTTCGGATACGCGCCGGTTCTCGTCACCCACCACAGCCGCTCGCCTTTATCGACTGAATAAGCATCCACCGTGTGTGAACCGAGAACGATAACCTGACCTGGTCCATCCTTCGGCTTGTAGAAGGCTGGCGTTGAATACGCCTCGTAGTTCGACCGGTTCTTTTGCCAAAGCACTTTTCCATCGCGCGTGTCGACCGCAACGATGAAAGAGTTTGTTCGCTGATCGCACACCATCACGAGCGTGTTGCCCGCCAGCACCGGCGATCCGCCCATGCCGTAGAAACTGTTGAACGGACCCAGCGGCACTCGCCAGCGCTCTTTGCCGTCTGGTCCATACGAGATCAAACCGAGTTCGGCGAAGAACACAAACACGTTCTTTCCGTCGCTCACCGGAGTTGGCGAGGCGCCGTCGTTCGCCTTGTAGATCGGCATGTGCCGCGCGCGCACGACGTCGCGGCGCCACAAGACCTTTCCTGATTTCCGATCGAGGGCGAGCGTGATCAGTTTGTCGCCTTCGGCGGCGGTGAGAAATACGCGATCGGCAGTGACCACCGGCGATGAGCGCGCGAAGGGAACTGGCACCTTCCAAACAAGATTCTTTGTCGAACCAAACTCCGCCGGGAGCACGGAGCCCTCAGCAACACCGCTGCCGTTGGGTCCGCGAAACTGCAGCCAGTCGTTGGTAGCGTTTTTGTTGCTCGTTTGGGCGTTAGCAACGGCAAACGGCGCGATCATTAGAAGAAGCAGTGGGAGTGAATTTTTGATCTTCATGATTTGTATTCCTGGCAAAGAGTTGTTGTAGAATTAGCGAGACTCCGATTGCCCCCGCATTGTAAATCTCCCTTTATCAGATAATCCAGATGGAATTGCGTCCGAAAGCACATGATTGGCTCACAGGTGGCGGCGAGTTGGGCCAACTGATTCGCGGCTACGACTGGTCGCGAACCTCACTCGGGCCGATCGAATCATGGCCGCAAAGTCTGCGCAGCGCGGTCAGCATACTGTTGCCGTCGAAGGCGCAGATCGCGATGTTCTGGGGTCCCGATCTGATCACTCTTTACAACGATGCATACCGTCCGGTGCTGGGAGACAAGCATCCCGGCGCGCTCGGCCTGCCCGTGAGAGAAGTCTGGAGTGAGCTTTGGGAAACAGGTCTGAGAAGTTTGTTTGAAGGCGTGCTCCAAACCGGAGAAGCTTTCTGGGCCAGCGACTGGCCGTTCTACATGAAGCGCTTTGGCTTTCCGGAAGAGACCTTCTTCGACATTTCTTACGACCCGATTCGCGATGAAAGCGGAAAAGTTGCCGGACTCTTCTGCATCGTCAGCGAATCGACCGCGCGCGTTATCAGCGAGCGGCGTTTGCGCACCTTGCGCGATCTCGCGCTGGTCGCGACAGCCGAGGCGAAGTCTGTAGAGGATGCGTGCAGAAGCGTCGCCGAAATTCTTTCCGGCAATGCGCATGACATTCCGTTTGCGCTGATCTATCTGCTGGATAAATCCGGCAAGAGCGCGACTCTCGCCGGCGCGTCGGGATTAGAACCCGGAACATACGCCGCGCCGGTCAGTGTCGGTGTGGATGCTTCGTGCTGGTCGTTCGACGCGGTCATGCAAATGAACAGGGCCATCGAGCTCTCGGATTTGATCGAGTGTTGCGGTGAGTTGTTGACCGGTGTCTGGCCCGAGCCGCCGCACATCGCGATGGTTATGCCGATCGGCGCGTCGGGACAGGACCGCGCTGTTGGTTTTCTGGTAGCTGGTGTTTCTCCGCGGCGGCCTTTGGACGATCAGCACCGCGCGTTTTTTGAATTGTTGACGACTCAGATCTCGACTACCGTGGCGAATGCGCGCGCTTACGAAGAAGAGCGCCGGCGTGCTGAATCGCTAGCGGAACTCGATCGCGCGAAGACGGCTTTCTTCTCGAACGTCAGTCATGAGTTTCGCACGCCGCTGACGTTGATGCTTGGTCCAGTTGCCGACCTGTTGGGCGAACTGGACGGCGAGGTTTCCGCGGAGCAGCGCGAACGTCTCGACATCGCTTATCGCAATGGTCTGCGGCTGCAGAAACTCGTCAACACGCTGCTCGACTTTTCGCGCATTGAAGCGGGCCGCGTTCAGGCTTCTTACGAAGCTACCGATCTGGCGAGTTTGACCGCAGAGCTTGCGAGCAACTTCCGCTCGGCGTGTGAAAGAGCGGGCATCGAACTCGTCGTCGATTGTCCGAGTTTGGGCGAACCGATCTATGTCGATCCCGACATGTGGGAGAAAGTAGTTCTGAATCTCGTTTCGAATGCTTTCAAGTTCACGTTCGCGGGCTCGATCGAGGTTAAGTTGCGCAAGTCAGCGGAGAACGTTGAGCTGACGGTGCGCGATACGGGCGTCGGTATTCCTCCTGAAGAATTGCCGAAAGTATTCGAGCGTTTTCACCGTGTGCCGGTATCGCGCGGCAGAACGCAGGAGGGATCGGGAATCGGGCTGGCGTTGGTGCGAGAGTTGGTGAAGTTGCACGGCGGCAGTGTCAGCGTGGAAAGCGCGCTGGGAGAAGGCACGCTCTTCACAGTGTCTGTGCCGCGAGGCGAAGATCATTTGCCGCAGGAACGCATCAATGCGGTGCGCACGCTGACGTCGACTTCGTTGGGCGCTGCGCCATTCGTGAGTGAAGCTTTGCGTTGGTTGCCGCCCACTCCCGGCAACGATGGAGATTCTTCCGCAGCGGCGTTGCAAACCGCACAGAGAGAGAGTGGCGACGAACGGCGTTTTCACATCCTGCTTGCGGATGACAATGCAGACATGCGCGATTACGTCTCGCGTTTGTTATCCGATCGTTACGAGGTCCACGCTGTGGCCGATGGACAGGCGGCGTGGAATGCGATTCAGAAGCGTGTTCCCGATCTGGTTTTGTCCGACGTGATGATGCCTGTGCTTGACGGATTTGAGTTGTTGCGGCGCATTCGCGCTACACCCGCGACGCAAGAGGTCCCGGTCGTGTTGCTATCGGCTCGGGCCGGTGAAGAGGCGCGGATCGAAGGACTCGAAGCATCGGCCGACGACTACATCATCAAACCGTTCAGCGCACGCGAACTGCTCGCGACAGTAGACGCGCATAAAAAGACGATCGACATTCGACGGCGCAGCCAACGGGCGTTGGGCAAGCAGAACAAGCGGCTGGCTGTTTTGTGGGAAGCCGCAGGCGTGCTGCTCACGACCGAAGATCCCGACACCATGCTCAGAGGGCTGTTTGACAAGATTCGCGACTCGTTGAGCCTCGATGTTTATTTCAACTTCATGGTGAGCGAGAGCGGCGACGCGTTGGAGCTTGTTTCCACCGTCGGCATAGATCAGGAGACCGCGCGATCGATCTCGCGGCTCGATTTTGGTCAGGCGGTTTGTGGCCGAGTCGCGCTTAGGCGTGAACCGATTGTCGCCACTTACATCCAGCAATCGAGCGAGCCGATGGTCCAACTGGTGAAGGGACTCGGGCTGCGTGCTTACGCGTGCAATCCATTGATCGCGGGTGGTCAGTTGCTGGGAACCCTTTCGTTTGCCAGCCGCCGGCGCGACACGTTTGAACGCGAAGAGATCGAGTTTCTCGAGACGATCTCTCATTACGTGACGCTCGCTTATGAACGGCTCCGTTTGATCGAGCAACTGCGTGAACAGGATCGACGCAAGGACGAGTTTCTGGCGACGCTCGCACACGAACTGCGCAATCCGCTCGCGCCGATTCGCAATGGACTCGAACTCATTCGGCTCGCGAACAACGATCCAGCAGTGCTGGAAAAAGCGACGACGATCATGCACCGGCAAATCGAGCAGATGGTGCGGCTCGTCGACGACCTGCTGGACGTTGCGCGTATCAGCCGCAACAAGCTCGAGCTGCGAAAAGAACAGGTGGAATTGGAATCCGTCGTGCGCAACGCGATCGAAACCAGCCGTCCGGTGTTGGCAGCCGCGGAAAATGAACTGCACCTCAGTTTGCCGGCGAAACCCGTGTTGCTGGAGGCCGATCCGGTTCGCCTGGCCCAGGTGTTCTCCAATCTTCTTAATAACGCGGCGAAGTACAGCGAGCCTGGCGGCCGCATTTCGTTAGTCGCGGCCCAGTCAGGAAACGAACTGACGATCACGGTGAGCGATACCGGTATCGGTATCGAGCCCGGAAAGCTTTCACAGATCTTTGGGATGTTTGTGCAACTCGACGCTGCGGAAAAGCAGATTCAATCGGGACTGGGCGTGGGTCTTACACTGGTCCAAAGATTGATTGAAATGCACGGCGGCAGCATTGAAGCACGCAGCGAAGGCCAGGGTAAGGGAAGCGAGTTTGTCGTGCGCTTGCCGGCTCTTTCGCCATCGGCGCAGGCGACTGCGGAAGTCCAAACCGTCTCGGATGATCGACCGCAGACGCGCCGTCGCATTTTGGTCGTTGACGACAACGTCGATTCGGCTGAGAGCATGGCGATGATGCTGGAGCTTTCGGGACACGACGTTGCGACGGCGCACGATGGTGTCGAAGGAGTTAAGGTTGCGGAGAAGTTTCAACCGCACGTGGCGTTGTTGGATCTCGGCATGCCGAAGCTCGACGGATACGAAGCGGCGCGCTCGATTCGTCAGCAGTCGTGGGGCCAGAAGATGATGCTCGTCGCATTGACTGGCTGGGGCCAGTCAGAAGACAAGCGGCGCAGTCGCGAAGCGGGTTTTGATGCGCATCTCGTGAAGCCGATCGATTTCGAAGTGTTGGAAGAATTGATTGACAAACAAAACACCTCGCAAATATAGTTTCCCGCCGAACGAAGCTCTATCGT
>DASUPR010000030.1:0-17614 GCA_036281015.1 Pyrinomonadaceae bacterium | reverse complement strand
TCGATCTCGAATCACTTTTCCGGTGATTTTGTCGGCAGGGTCACACCCGTTCCCATCCCGAACACGGAAGTTAAGCCTGCTGGAGCCGATGGTACTGCGCGGGAAACTGCGTGGGAGAGTAGGAAGTCGCCGGGATTAATTTGCTAAGCCCGCGAGAGCGTAACGGTTCTCGCGGGCTTTTCTTTGCCTCGTTCACCTCTGTCATACAATCATCCCGCTCAAACGACTAATACTCGAAAGTCAGATTTGCGTACTAGCCATCGAGATGGAACTCTCGCAGCTAAAAGCCGAACTCGAAAGACTGCATCAGGCCGGTTTTGGCTGGGCGCTGAGCTGTTGCCGTCATAACCACGCCGACGCCGAGGAAGTGCTGCAAATGGTCTATCTCAAGATTCTTCAGGGCAAGGCCATTTATCGCGGTGAATGTAAGCTCCAAACCTGGCTGTTCGCGGTGATTCGCAAAACGGCCATCAGCGAACGCCGCAAACACATCTTGCGCACGCTGAAATCAATAGCGGTCCCGCACAGCGACTCAAGTGCGCAACCTGAAGTCAGCCTCGAGCGCTCCGAAATGCGCCGGCGTTTCAACGAGGCCATCGCGCGGCTGCCTGCTCGCCAACGTGAAACTCTTCATCTTGTTTTCTACCAGGATCTGAGTTTGAGCGAAGCCGCAGAGATCATGAATATCTCGGTTGGCAGTGCGCGCCGGCACTACGAACGCGGTAAGAAACGTCTGCGCGAAGCGCTCGATCGAGACGGAGTTGATTATGGAATCAGCTGGACACGAAAACAAAATTCAGGCGCTGTTCTCTGAACTTTCGCGCGAAGACGCGCAAAACGCGCCGCGGTTCGAAAAGCTTTGGCGCGAAGCTTCAGTGATTGAACAAGCACCGCGTTTCAGCAGACCACTGCTGATAGTCGCGGCGACGCTGGTTGTTGCCGTCACAGTCTTGTTCATAGCCTGGTCGCGAGACAAATCTCCGGCTGAACAAAACGCGCAGAACGCGGCGGCGCCGCCGGCGATTGCCGAGCGACCCGAACCGACAGAGCCCAAACGCGCAGCACCCGAACCGGAGAACAAAGTCGTCCAGCGCCGAACTCGTTCGCACCCCAGTCGCCGGCGAACGCTCGCGCGGCGGCAACAGCGCCAACCCACCCTAAACCAGGCAGAAATGCTCGCGAACTGGAAGTCGCCAACTGAACAATTCCTGACAGCGCCCACACGTTCCGGGTTCAGTTCGCTACCGCAACTGAACGAGTCAGTCAAAGATCTCGAATCATTTTTGTCGACGAAGGAGTCAAATCAATGAAAGCAATGATAGCGATCGCGTTTATATCGGCTTTGATGATTGCCACAGTAGTTGTAGGTCAGCAGCCGGCGCCGCAAGTGCCCGGAGCGCCCCAGGCCCCGAATCATCCGCATCCGCCCCCCAATCCCGATCCGCTGGCCCATCTGCTGTTTCCTCCCGACATGATCCTGAATCACGCGCGCCAGCTCAATCTCACGGAGGAACAGAAACAGTTCATGCGAGGTGAGATTCAGAAGTCGACTGCGACGTTCCAGGATTTGCAGTGGAAGCTTCAGGACCAGATGGAGTTACTTCACGAGACGATGAAATCGCCGTCGGTGAACGAGCAGCAGGCGCTGGCCCAACTCGACAAAGTGTTGGACATCGAACGCGAAGTCAAACGATTGCACATCGGATTGGCAGTGAGGCTGAAAAATCGGCTAACCCCGGAGCAACAGGATCAACTGCACAAGTGGCGGATGGAACATCAGCCACCGCGGCCGCGAACCCCGGAGAACCCTCCGAATCCGAAGCCGTAGTTCAGAATTCAAGCGGAACGCTGGGCGTCGGTCCTGCTACGCCGACGCCACCACGTTCGCCCGGCGTCGTCGAACCAAAGCGTTCCGCATAAACCTCGGGCAGCTTGCGCGCACCTTCCGGCGCCACCCACAGCCGCAACAAGTGACGTTTACGTTCAGGCTCAGCGTAATCCTCAAACGCGGTGCGATCGTGCAGGATTGTGTGATTGTGCACGAGCTGAATGTCGCCCGGTTGTAATTCCATAGGCAGGTTCAGATTCGGATCGTCTGCGAGTTGGTCCAACAGGTCGAGTGCTTCGATCTGAAGCGGTGTAAGCGGCGCGACACCGGGGAATCGGCGGGCCGATTCAATGTACTGACGTTGATAGATCGCCGACACTAATCCGTCGTGATAGTTGAAGACGGGAATCTTGAAGTAAGGTTTACTGCCTTCGGGAACCTCGCCACGCCGATCGGTTTCAATCGGTTCCAGCAACACTCGGAGCAGGTCGGGCCTGTGCCGGCGCATTTTGTTGAAAATGGTCGTCGACGACACAAGACTCGACAAACCGCCGGACTTCGCGGTTTGCAGACACATCAGTCCGACCACGTCGCACGAGTCGGTGTGGTGAGTCTGGCGTTCACGCGTTTGATAGATTCGCGTATTCGGATCGTCGCTCGAACGCCCGAGATCCCTGACGTGTCCGAGCAAGTGTCCGGCGGCGTTCTGCATTCGCAAGTTGCCGAGCTGCACGCCAATCGCCAGGAAGGCGATCGCAGCCTCCCGCCGGTTCCAGCGCTGAATCGGCAGACCCTTGATCAGAACAAACCCACGCCCATTGAGCACCTCTTCGAGCATCTCGTTGAGCCGCGGGCGTAGAGCCGGCAGAGGAACGTTCGCAGCCGTAATCGTTGTGAGCTCGACTCCCGATTTATCGATGCTCTCAATGGCGTGCTCGACTTCAGCAGTCTCCGCATCGGACAGCCGCACGATCCATTCATCGCTCTTCGCGAGTTTCGATCCGTACCAAACGGAACGATCTTCAACCTCCGGCGGAAGCGCTGGAGCCGTCGATGCCGGCGAAGTGTCAGGAGTGCTCATACGCAGTTGGACCGCGACCTTTGTGGCGGATCTTAGCACCTTTTCGTTGTAGTATTTCCGCCGTGAATCCGACTCGCGCAGTTTGTGCTCTTCTGATCGTCCTGGTCCTCACGGTGCCCGCGTTTCCGCGTCACCAGACGGCTACCAATTCGGACGTCGTTAGCCGTGCGCGAAGCGCGTACTACAGTCTCGCAAGAAAAGGCTTCAAGGGATTCACCGCGACCATTGAGCCAAACTGGGAAGTGATACTGGCGCAGACTGCGACCCAGGAGAACTTGAAGATCTTTCGAGCCTTGCGGTTCTCGATGGTCGTTGACGCCAACGGCGCGGTCACAGTAACTCACGAAGTAGATGCGAATGCGTCCGGTTCCAAACTGCAACCCACTGTTGACCGGATCCACGCCGACGTGCGTCGCCTCGTAACTGGTTTCTTCAACACGTGGCGCATCTTTGTCGTGAGCTCGCCATTTCCTGAAACAGCGGACCAGCTCAAGCTCGAAACGCTCGGCAAGCAATATCGTCTCGCTTCCACCACGCCGTCCGGCGAAGTCACGATTGCGTTGACTGACGAACTCCTGATCAAGGAATGGAATTTCAACGCACCGACACTGAGGCGCACCGTCAAGCCTCAGTTTCAAAAAACTGCCGACGGTTTTTTGTTAACAGATTACAAGCAGATTTTTGAACCCGTCGGGAACGGTATTAAAACCACGTTGGACTTCCACATCGTGTACCAGGACTTCAACGGAATGAAGATCCCGCAAAAGGTTCGTTTCAACGGAATGCATGGCAGCGAACCGGTCGAGGCAGAGCTCGCCTTCAGAATAAAGGTCAGTTAAAAGCAAAATCTTTGCAGCCCTCACGACACTTCTCTGTGACGCTCTCTGCTCAAAGTAGAACCTTTAGTTCCAGGAAAAGGGGGCTACGCAATGCCAGCTACACAAACACGCACTGACGATCTTGAAAAACTCCGCGAAATGATCAAAGACATCGATTTTTGCATGCTGACTACTATCGACGAACAAGGCGATCCACACAGCCGTCCGATGTCGTCAAACGGCGATATCGATCGGAACGGAGATCTCTGGTTTTTCACCGGCTTGTCGTCTCACAAAGTGAGCGAAGTCGAACGCTCGCCAAAAGTGAACGTGAGTTTTGCCGATCCGGAGAACCAGCGCTACGTTTCCGTGACCGGTGTCGCGCACCTGGTTCGCGACCCACGGAAGATCGACGAGCTATGGCGGCCGCAGTTCAAGATGTGGTTTCCGGAAGGTAAAGACGATCCGGATATTTGTTTGCTAAAAGTCAGTCTCGAGAAAGGTGAGTACTGGGACAGCCCGTCGAGCACCGTTGCTTACGCGTTGAGCTTTGTCTCCTCGCTCGTCACCGGCAAACAGCCGGACCTCGGAGAAAACAGGAAAGTAGATCTGAAGTAACACCAGGATGCCCGAAGGCCGGGAAGTACGAAAGGGCGTTGAAGTGTTAATATCTCAAGCTTCAGATCATGAAACTCGCGCCTTGGATTAAACGACTCGGCTTTTGGGGATTTATGTTCTTCCTCGTGAAGGGCTTGCTCTGGCTGCTCGTTCCCGCACTCATCGCCTTTTGGGCGAGTTCTTAATCACCTCAAAACTCAACTAACTTTTCGCTCGTAACTTGTCTCTATATCAACGTAAGACCCGTGAAACGAATCCGGAGACCTGATGACACCGCCTGAATCGCCTGACGAACTGCTCGTGATGGCGGCGATTCTTGGGAACCTGGAGGCGTTTGAACAGCTCGTGGTGCGGTATCGGCCGGCAGTTGTGCGGCTGGCGCGTAGCATCGTCGGCGCCGATTACGCGGAGGACGTCGCGCAGGACTCGTTACTGCTCGCTTTCAAGGCGCTGCCTTCGATCGAAGAGCCGCGCAAGTTTGCGGCGTGGCTCTCGGCCATCACGCGTCACCGCGCGCTACGGTTTAGTAAAAGCGAAACGATGTACTCGAGCAAACGCGTACCGTTAGACGAAGCGCTGCTCGAAAAGATCGAAGCGTTAGCGAAACCACAGCACGACCGGGCGCTGGCTGAGAAGGAAAGAGACGAAGCGATGGTGGCCGCGATCGACACGCTAACTGACGATTACGCGATGCCGTTGCGACTGCGTTTCTTCGACGAGATGCCACTGGAAAGAATCGCTGCGTTTATGGGTGTGCCGTTGTCGACCGTGAAGTGGAGAATTCATCACGGCAAGAAGATGTTACGCGCCAAACTGGAACCGATGAATTAGCAAGGAGAAGCAAATGGAACAAGAAGTAACGAAACTATTGAACGTACTGCGGCGAATCGCGCGCGCCGCTCGTTATGCCGAGTGGACCAGGTCCGGTCCGGATGCGACTCAGTTCTGCGCGGCTCAATACAACCGTGTACTTGCGCGGCTCGGCGAGCTCGAACCCGCAATCAAGCCATTGTTTACACCGTTGAGCGAGTCTGCTTCGGCGGAAGTGATCCGCATGGCCGCGCGCGAATTGCACGCTTACTTTGAAGTGGACGACGAGACGCTGTTTGAGCAGCTTCCACCGATTCCGCCAATTCCGCCCGTTCCCCCGCTTGTGCATTTCCGTTGTGGTCCAGGCAGACGGCGGCGACGAGTTGCCTGGGCGCCGTTTTTCGTCAAATGCGGGTGAGTTCGAACAGGAGTGTGTATGGAACGAGATAAAGAATTAGCGAAGTTGATTAATGTGTTGCGGCGCACGTCGCGCATGGCGCTGCAATCGGAGTGGACCGGCGGCAAAGAAGACGCGGCGGCTTTTTGCACTGACCAATACAATCGCGTGCTCGCGCGATTAAAGGAACTCGATCCGGGCGTGGGTGCGGTTTTCGAACCGTTGGCGGCTGGAAGTTCGTTGACCGTTGTCGCGATGGCTTCGCGTCAACTCGCTGCTTATTACGAAGACGAACTTGGACCAACCAAAGGCTTTCCTCGCGGGTATGGTTTTGCGGTGGACCCGCGATCGTTCCGCGAGTTCTGGGAAAAGTCGTCGCGAGAATTTGAAGACCTGGGCGAGTTTATTCGTGAGAGTATTGACGAATGGTTACGCCGCAAAAAGGACACTGGCCAGACACACGCGGAGAAAGGTCCGACAGAAACTAGCCAGCAGTAATTTGAATTAGTTTGCCCCGAACAGCTCTCTTTCTGAACTTCTTCTCTGTGTCTCTGTGCCTCCGTGGTTCAAACCTCAGAAATTACAGGGGCTCTTCAAGGCGGGCACTTTCGCCGGAACTGTATCGCGAAACTTTCCGGAGCGTCGGTGAGTTGCGACAGCCGCTTCGACTTGTTCGGGAGACAGTGCGGTGTTGGCCTGAAAGAAAACCCAATCGATGTCTTCGTGATACTCGCGCCGTTCGGTTGATTTGATCATTCCGTCGCGGATGAACCAGAGATTGAAGTTAATCGACATCGTGTCTTCGGGATAATAGTTTCCGCCGTGTTCGGCAAACAGTTTCCCGTCGGCGAAGTAGCGAACCTTCTGGTCCATCACCTGGGTGACCAACACGTGCCAGCCGGCCTGGCTGCCGTTCGTGGTTTGAAATACGTTGTCTTTCTTCCAGTTTGGTTCCGGATAGAAAGTCTCCCAGGTGGTGGCGTAGAGTGTTGGCCCATCGATGCCCCAACCGCCATTCGGCAGGTACTCCCAATCCAACTCGCTGTAATCCGGGTCCCACGGCTTCTTCAAAGGACTGATCGTGTAAAAGCTTTGCACGAGCTGATCGCCGCCCGGACCTGAAAGCGGTTGGTCGGTGAAACGAACGCGCGCGGCGTACGTGCCTTCAAGATACTTGCGTTGATGGCATATCTGCGTCTGCGTCGTGTTCGTTCCATCCGTGGCTGAAGTCATGCGCACAACGCGATTGTTGGGCTGGTCGGAGTCTTTGAGAATCGTGACGTTTTCTTCCTTCCAGATCGCACCCGGCACGCCGGGCCAACCCGGCTCGGTGCGCAGAATCCAGCCGTTCTTCTTCATCTGTTGCGGATTGTCGTAACTGAAATCGTCGAAAAGAATTTGTGTTTTCGGCGGCGTGGCTACGCCAATCGAGAAGAGCGCGATTACGCTGAGTGCGATGGTAAAAGTTTTCATCATGGCTTCTGGAGGCGACTATCCTAACCCGCGCCATTGGTTCGCGCCAGCACAATGTATGGCGTTGCCGAGTCGCCCGGCGTAGAATTGCCGCTCAAGGAGAGTACAAACCAATGGCCGATCAGAAACAGACCGAACTCGCTTCGGCTCCCACGCAACAACTGCCCGCGATCGGTGCCGCCCAGGAAGACAGCCCAAAATTCACCGCGGAACAGAAGCACATCGATGACATGATCAACGACGATGCGCCGCTGATCGTGATTCTTTCGGAGCTGGTGTTGATGATCGAGGCTCAGTCGCCCGAGATGCTCTGCTCGATACTGCTGCTCAGCGACGACGGCAATCACGTACGACATGCTGTGGCGCCCAGTCTGCCGGAGAGTTACACCAAAGCCATCGACGGCAGTCCGATCGGACCAAAACACGGCTCGTGCGGGACTGCGATGTTTCGCGGCAAACCCGTTGTCGTTACTGACATTGCTACGGACCCGCTCTGGGATGACTATCGCGAGTTCGCGCGCATGATCGATATGGCTGCGTGTTGGTCTACGCCGATCCTGTCGAGCAAAGGGAAGGTGCTTGGTTCGTTCGCGATGTATTACCGCGAGCCGCGTGGTCCAAAGCCTGCCGAACAGCGCCTCACGGATGTGGCGACGAAGCTGGCGGCACGGGCGATCGAACACGCTGTGGCGCGCGAACGCGCAATCGGTGGCGGTGTTTCAGGCGTGAGCAGTTTCTGAAATGGTTAACGACAACACCGCGCGGGCGCGTCAAGCTTACCTGTTCGATCTCGACGGCACACTCATCGACAGCGTGTATCAGCACGTGCTCGCGTGGCGCGAAGCATTGGAGGCTGGTGGAATTCATCTTGCGGTCTGGCGTATTCACCGGCAGATCGGAATGAGCGGCGGACTCTTTGTTAACGCGTTGGCGCGCGAGACGGGGCATGAAGTCTCGCCGGAAGAAGCCGAGCGAATCCATCAGGTACACGGCGAAGCGTTCAGGCGTTATGCGTCGCAGGTACGGCCGCTTCCCGGAGCTTCGGAACTGCTCGCGTATCTCACGAAGGTCGGTGTGCCGTGGGCGATTGCGACGAGCGGGCGATTGGAGAGCGCGAGCCTGTCACTTCATTTGCTCGGAATCGAAGAGGAAGTTCCGATCATCACGCGCGACATGGTCCAACACGCCAAACCCGATCCGGATCTGTTTCTGGCTGCCGCTGATAAACTCGGAGTTTCGATCGAGGATTCAGTTGTTGTGGGAGACAGTATTTGGGATTTACTCGCAGCGCGTCGCGCGCGTGCGCTCGGCGTTGGCCTACTCTCCGGCGGCTACGGTCGTGAAGAACTCGAGCGCGCCGGTGCGTATCGCGTCTACAACGACCCTGCCGATCTGCTGCGCCACCTCGACGAAGTCGGCGTCCGCAGTGTGGAATAATCTAAATTTTGTTTTTGGTGGGTCTTCAGAATCTCGTAAATACGTTCGCTGTGGTTTGCGATGTCCTTGAAGAAAAAGAACTGTTGTTGCTTGCCGTCGGCGTGGACGGTTAGACGATCGAGCAGCGGGCGGTTCTTGAACTGAATGTCTTCGATGGTGTCGCGGTCGATGCGATGTTCACGCAAACGGAAGAGACGCTTCGTCACGAATGTCAAAGAATCGTCGCCGACCTGAAGATAGCCCACGGAGTTCCGCAAGTTCTTCACTCCTTTGCCGGCAACGCAGCGAACAAGCGAGCGCTCTACCAAAAGACGTCGTTCGCCAACCAGATACATTTTGGCACTCTGGAAAATCCATTTCAGTAGCGCGACAGACGCAAGGAATTCGACTCGCACTAACCGGAAGACCTTTGGCGCAAACCACGCGAACGCAACCAAGAAGATCGCGACCACCGCGAGCATAACGCCTGGATACTTCAGCGCCAGCCACGAACCGAACACCACCAGCCCATCCTCGACCAAACTAAGCGCGATGTTTGAAACGGGCTCCGGACTGTGGTTCGCGAGCAGCCGTGTCCCTGCTTTCACCGAATGACCCGACAGGGATACGCCGGCGCAAAGAGCGGCGATGATTGCGGTTTCCGCGTTGACCGCTCCGATTGCCGTGGCGCCCACCACAGCCGCGCCGAGCGGCCTGATCACTGTATGAACCGCATCCCAAACGCTATCAACCCACGGAACCTTGTCCGCGAAAAACTCCACGAGAAAAAGCACGCCGGCGGCTACCAGAACGTACGGACTAGCAAGCACCTCCAGCCCCGACATCTCGGCATTGAGCGTAATCAGCCCCAAACGAATCCCGAGCCCAACCGTCAGAACCGTGGCATACAGATTCAGCCCCGAGGCCAACCCAAGCCCCATCGTCGAACCAAGTAAGTGAAGCGTTTCCATAGCAACTACCGGTGAGACTTTACGAAGAATGATCCGCGCAGGTTCAACTACGGGTGGTTACCGGTTCGTGTAATCCTTGGCGGCGCCGTTGAGCATGGCAGCTTCTTTTAGTTTCGGATTCTTGACCCACTCTTTTGCCGAGACGAAGGAGACCTTGTCGTAGACGAGGACGATTGTTCCCAAAGCGAGCTGTTTGCTTACTTCACGAGCTGCGAACATCGGGATGCGTATGCAGCCGTGACTCGCGGGTGTCGTGGGGACGGTCAGGTAGCCGTGAATCGCCACGCCGCCGGTGATGTAGTTTGCGTAGTAGACGGAGCCGAGGACGCCGTCTTCCCAACCGAAGCTCTTGTCGTAAACGACGAACCGGCCGCGCGGTGTGTAGGCGATGCTGGTCTGGCCGTCGGCGCGAAACGGTTTATCGTTTCCGGTGGAAACTGGAAGCACTCTAACGCCGCCGTTTTCGTTGACAATCATCAGCACCTGACGATCGATATCGACCTCGACGTGCTCGTAACCCGTTTCTCTCGCCTTCGGACTCTCGCTCGCGCGAATCGCTTCCAGTTCATCGACCGTAAGCTTTGCCGTGATTGGTCGTCCTTCCCATTTCTGGAAAGCGATCAACGCCGAGCGCGAGCCTGCGTCGAAAACTCCATCAACCGGCCCGGTCCAGTAGCCGATCTCCGCGAGTCGCTTCTCTGCTTCTTTGATCTGGGCCCGCGTCAGACGTGCATCAGCCTTGCTGCGCGGCTGCGCACTTACTACCGCCGACGCGGCGATCAGAAGTAAACATGCTGTGAGAAGAACTTTCATCACCGCCGCATTTTACCACGTGACATCTTGTAGAATGGTCCAGCATGCAGTGTCCACGGTGCCAGAGCGAGCGGATTCAAAGGGATTTTGACGATGCGAGTCTTTTTCTCCGCGCGGTGGGCATGCACAAGCTGCTCTGCAACAACTGCGGCCTCGTCTTCAAAGGCTTCGACCCGCAGGGCAAGTTTCACCGTAAAGCTCCGGCTGCCGCAGCCAGGAAGACGACAGAGCCGATCCAAAATCGCCGCCGTGGCCCACGTGTCCACGCCCATCTGCCGGCCGCGATCTCGCTGATTGAAGGCGGCGCCCAGACCGGCAAAGCCTCGTATTCACAACCCTCTCGCGGACACTGCGAAGCCATCAGCGCTTACGGCATGCTCCTTTCGCTCGTGGGCACGCGCTTCCCGGAAAGCGAACTCTCGCGTCCCGGCCGGATGTTGTTTGTTCGGGTCGATCTGCCGGACGCCTCGATTGAAGCCGTCGTGACGATAGTCAATCACCAGCGCGCCACGGACGGTCAAAAACGATGGCTCCTCGGCGTCCAAACTCACCAGATGTCTGACGCCGACAAGGAACTTCTCATGGCTTACGTCGAGCGACGCTTAGCAGCCGGATAAACCCCGCGCACCGAATTAGGGCGCTAAATTGTGTTTTCCCCGCCGGTCGCGCAAAATGCCTGTATGTCACTGATTCTCAAGGCGCGACTAGCCATTATCCTTGCGCTTTCCGTTGCGGGACTGCAATGCAACGCAGGCGCAAATTCCACCCCGCCGGCGACCAACAACACACCGGCGGCTATTGCGAAACACGGTTACGAAATCGTACACACCTATCCCCACGACACCGGCGCTTTCACGCAGGGTTTGGTCTTCGCCGACGGTAAACTCTACGAAGGCACCGGACAGGAAGGACGGTCGAGCCTCCGCGAGGTGGACCTGCAAACCGGCCGTGTGTTGAAAAAAGTCGACATTCCCGTACCGTTCTTCGGCGAGGGCATCACGCTTTTCAACGGCAAAATCTACCAACTCACGTGGCAACACCAGATCGGCTTCATCTACAACGCCCAAACACTCGAAAAGACCGGCCAGTTCGAATACACCGGCGACGGCTGGGGCCTCACGAACGACGGCCGTTCGCTCATCATCAGCGACGGCAGCAACCGGCTCAAATTTCTCGATCCAGACAGCTTTCGCGTCATAAGAACCATCGGAGTAACCGACGGCGGAACGCCCATTACGCAGCTTAACGAGCTCGAGTACATCAACGGCGAAATCTACGCCAACATCTGGCACGATCAGCGCATAGTAACGATTGATCCGCAAAGCGGCCGCGTGACCGGCTGGATAGATTTGAGCGGTTTGCTGCAACCGGGCGCCGTCCAGGACGAAGAGGCGGTGCTGAACGGAATCGCATTCGATCAAGCCAACAACCGGTTGTTTGTCACCGGAAAACTTTGGCCGAAACTGTTCGAGATCAAACTCAAGCGCCTGCAGTAACAACGAATGAATTTTCTGACTTACTTCCGAGCTCTCTCTTACGCCATGATCGGCGTGGCCATGCTGGCGCTCGTGCTGGCAGGAGGCTTGGACTACGGTCTCGCGGTCGCGTTCCTCATCGTGATGATCGTGAGTTGGAAACTCGAAGGCACGCGCTGGCAACTGCCCGAACGTTTCGGCCTCGCGATCGTGTTGCTCTCGATCCCGCTCTTCTATCTCGACTGGCATTACCAAAAGAGAATCGGCGAACCCGCCGAACGCCTCGGCGTAACCGCACTCGCGCACCTGATCGTTTTCCTGTCAGCCGTGAAACTCGTGCAGGTCAAAAAAGATCGCGACTGGGTGTTTCTCTACCTGATCTCGTTCTTTGAAGTGCTACTCGCCGCGGGACTGAGCTTCAGCCCGATGTTTCTCGGCACGCTGACGCTTTATTTGTTGTGCGGTCTCGCCGCCGTGACCGCCTTCGAGATCCAAAAGGCGCGCCGTTCACTTCGTCACACAGACACGCGTTTGCTTGTGCCGCCCGACTCGGGTGTCTTCAAGAAAGGGCGGCGAGGTTGGCGAAACACTGAATCCGCGCGCTTGCCTTTGGTCGCGCTTGCGTTGCTCGTACTGATCTTCACGTTTGCCTTGCCGTTGTTTTTGATCGCGCCCCGTTCCGGAGCAGCAGCACTCACGCGCAGCGGCGGCGGCCTGTCAAACTTCATCGGGTTCTCTGAAAGCGTCACGCTCGGACAGATCGGCACGCTCAAAAAAGACGACGGACTCGTGATGCGCGTGCGCATCGAGGACGGCGAACCGCCGCGCGGTCTGCGCTGGCGCGGTGTCGCACTCGACGAGTTCACGGGAAACGCCTGGCGCAAATCGCCGGAAGCGCGGCGTCCCGGTCCGGGCGTCACGGAACGCGCCGGCTTCTTTCAGTTAGGCACGACTGAAGCCCTGCACCGTCTCACGACGCAAACATTCTTTCTCGAGCCATTCGAGTCGCCGGTTCTGTTCGCAGCGCCGCGTGTAGTCGCGCTGCAAGGCGATCTGCCGTTTGTTCGCGTCGACGCCGAGGGTTCGATTCAGTCGCGGCGGCATGAGTTGGAACGAATCATGTACAAGGCGATCTCCGACACGGATGAACCGCCTGCCGATGAGTTGCGCCGCGACATGCGTCCGTACTCGCCGTTGTATCAACGTTATCTACAGCTTCCGGAAACACTCGATCCGCGCGTCGTCACGCTCGCGCGCACGATGATTATCGAAGCCCACGCGCGCAATCGTTACGACGCGGCGAAAGCAATCGAGTGGCAACTGCAAAGAGACTTTGGCTACTCGCTGGAGATGAAAGCCAGTGGTCCCGATCCGCTGGCCGACTTTCTCTTCAATATCAGGACCGGTCACTGCGAATACTTCTCGACCGCGATGGCCGTGATGCTGCGCACGCACGGAATCGCGGCGCGCGTCGTGAATGGATTTTTACCCGGCGAGTACAACGCAACCGCGGGAGCTTACACGGTCAGGCAAAGCGACGCGCACTCATGGGTCGAGGTTTACTTTCCCGAGACTCAGTCGTGGGTGACGTTCGATCCGACGCCTTCGGCGGGAAGAGTCGAGCCGGTGCACACCGGTATCGCGGCGCAGTTACAGAAATACGCTGAGGCGCTGGAGCTGTTGTGGTTTCAATACGTCGTTGGTTACGACAAGCAGGAGCAGCGTTCGCTTGCAGTGTCGTTGCACAACCACGTCTTCGACTACACGCGAATGTTGACGAACCTGATGGCCGCGATTCGCAGCTACCTGACGACGAAAGTGCTGCTCGCCTTGATGGGCGTGATCGCCCTGTTTCTGGGTTTGGGTTTCGTTTTGTATGGCAGGCGATTCTGGTCGATGCTTTGGCGTCGCGGCGTGAAGAGCGTGATCGAAGACGGGCGGTCGTATTCAAACGTTCAGTTTTACGAAAAGCTAATGGAGCTGATGGAGCAGCGTGGTGTGTTGCGCGACAAGGCGCAAACGCCGCTCGAGTTCGCGGGCAATTTAAAGTCGAGCGAGGTAATGATCATCACGCGTGCGTACAATCGCGTGCGTTATGGCGGCGAGCGCCTGTCGAGCTCGGAACAGCGTGAAGTCGAGCGTGCATTGGTGGCGTTGGAAGCCGCAGAGAGACACGGATAAGAACACGGAATGAAGAAAGTCGGATTTGTTAGTCTGGGATGTCCCAAAAACCTCGTCGATAGCGAGGTGATGATGGGCCACCTGAAACAGAGCGGTTACGAAATCACTGCCGACGCGGCGGATGCGGAAACTGTCGTCGTAAACACCTGCGGATTCATCGATTCAGCCAAGAAGGAATCGATCGAAGCGATTCTCGAAGCCGCGCGTCTCAAGACCGAAGGCCAGGCGAAACGTCTGGTCGTCGCAGGCTGTCTGGTTGAGCGCTATCGCGACGAGCTGAAGGCCGAGATGCCGGAAGTGGACGCGTTCATCGGCACCAACCAGATCAACGACATCCTCAAGGTTTGCGATCCGCATACAAACACGCGCAGCCTGCCCGTGGTCCAACTCGGAAACCAGAGCGCGACGTATTTGTACGACGAGTCGACGCCGCGCGTGCTCGCGACGCCTTCGCATTACGCGTTCGTGAAGATCGCGGAAGGCTGTGACCGGCCGTGTGCTTTCTGTTTCATTCCGCAGATGCGTGGCCACTTTCGCAGCCGCCGCTTCGGGTCGATCGTCGCCGAGGCGCACCAGCTTGCGGAAGAAGGCGTGAAAGAGATCGTTCTCGTGGCCCAGGATTCGTCGCGTTATGGCGAAGACCTCGGCAAACAGGACGCACTCGCGCGTTTGCTGCGCGAACTGGCGCGCGTCGATGGGATCGAGTGGGTGCGTGTGATGTACACCTATCCGACGCACATCAGCGACGCGTTTCTCGACGTCCTCGCCGAGGAGCCGCGCGCCGTCAAGTATCTCGACATGCCGCTGCAACACGCGTCACAGAACGTGCTCAAACTGATGAAGCGCGGCGGCAACCGCAAGAGTCTCGAACGTTTGATCGAGCGCGTGCGGCAGCGTGTTCCCGGTATCGCGGTGCGGACGACGTTCATCAGCGGTTTCCCGGGCGAGACAGAAGCAGACTTCGAAGAGTTGCTCGGCTTTATTAAGAACGTGGAATTCGATCGCGTCGGTGTCTTCACTTATTCAGACGAAGAAGGCACACCGGCTTACGATCTCGCCGACAAAGTTCCGGGCCGGATCGCTGCTCGACGCCGCACGGCTTTGATGAAACAACAAGCCCGCATTTCACGTCGCCTGAATAAAGCGCGCGTCGGCCAAACGGTGCGCGTGCTGTTTGAAGGCGAGTCGAAAGAGAGCGAACTGCTGTGGCAGGGAAGAATGGAAACGCAGGCGCCGGACATCGACGGCTGTGTGCTCATCAACGACGTGCCTGACGGTGTGCTGCCCGCGGTGGGAGATTTTGTAAACGTCGAGATCACGGAAGCGCACGAGTACGATCTGATTGGAAGGATTTCAGTCTGACGTTGGCACTGAAAGAATCCAGCGACGAGTTGAATCCAACGGTGGCCGTGCCGGCCGAGGCGATACCGGCTCCGAAACGCACACACAGTACGCTTGATTATCTAGCGCTGGCGATATCGACGTGGGGCGTCGGATATTTGCCGGTGATGCCGGGAACGTTTGGATCGCTTGTTGGGATCGGCGTTTTTCTTTTGCTTGGCTCGTTCGTGCCGCAGCTTGTCGGCGTGGTGGTAATCACGTGGGCCGGCATCTGGGCCGCCTCGCGCACTGAACGAATCCTGCGCCTGAAAGATCCCGGAAAAGTCGTGGTAGACGAAGTCGCGGGACAGATGATCGCGTTGCTGCCGCTCTCGTTGCTCGCAACGCCCGGCAGGACCGGGATCATTCTTTCGTTTATTCTTTTTCGCCTTTTTGACATCTTCAAACCTTATCCTGCACGACGGTTTGAACGGCTACGCAGTGGTCTGGGAATTATGGCGGACGACTTGGTAGCTGGATTCTACGGCGCGATAGGAACAGCGCTCGTATTGTTGATCTGGAGGTAAAGGTTTGGACACGCTCAAAAAAAGACAAGACGAAGCGACCAGTAAAGAAACTTTGCAGGACCTCGAAGACGAGACTGTTTTGGACAGGGATAAAACGGATTCTTCGGATGGACCAAGCCCCGATGGCGCTTTCGATGAAAGCGACGAACTGAAGGACGCCGATCCCACCTAGTCCGGCGTCTCTCGTTCCTCAACCCCTGTTACGGCCGAGCCAGCCGCGCCGCCAGAAAAAGATCAGCATTCCAAACGCGACCACGGCCATCACGGCCAACGCGCCGAAGTAGCCATAACGCGTGTGCAGTTCCGGCATGTTGTCGAAGTTCATGCCGTAGATGCCGGCGATGAACGTCAACGGCAGCATGATGGCCGAGAACACGGTCAACACTTTCATGATCTCATTCATGCGGTTCGACACCACCGACAGGTAAGCTTCAAGCGATCCGCCGATTAGATCGCGATAGCTCTCCGCGAGATCTGTCACGCGCACGATGTGATCGTAAATGTCGCGATAGAACGGCCGCATTTCATCTGGTATCAGGACAAACTCGCCGCGGCTCATGCGCAGGATGATGTCCATCTGTTTGTTCGAAATGCGGCGCAGGCGCAGCACGCTTCGTTTCAGATCCATGATCTCGGCCAGGATGACGTTGTTCGGCCGCGTCAGGTTGAAGATCTCATGCTCGAGCTCGTCGATGCGCGTATCGAAGTCGTCCAGCACCGGCGAGTAGTAATCAACCACCTGGTCCAGGATTTGGTGCAACAGGAATGCGGGTCCTCGCCGGCACGCGATCGGGCTCGTGCGCAGGAGTTGTTTGACGTTGGCGATGCTGCGGAAGAAGTCGTGATGATATGTGATGACGTAGTTGGGACCGAGAAAGCCGTCCAACTCGATCGTGTTGAAACGATCCGGACTCGTGTCGGCGCGCACGCCGTGAACGATGAAGTAAAGGTAACTCGGAAACTCTTCGATCTTCGGATAGTGACGGTTCTCGCGGCAGTCTTCGACAGTCAACGGATGGAAATCAAAGACTTCGAGGAGCACCTGTTCGTCAGCTTCGGTCGGCTTTTCCATGTCGACCCAGATGACGGCTCCCGGTTCCTGCAAGAGTTCCGGAAGCTGGTCCGCCGTGAAGCCTTCGCTGATCTTCTGCTGGCCGTTCCGGTAAACGAGAATTTCCATCAGTTATCTCCTCCGAAGCGGTATCTGTTACCATACGGCCTTTTTACTGGCAAGCATTTAGATCTCGCGGGAGTGTGAAAAGCAGCTGAAGATGATGAAGGTGTTTGTAGCTGACGATGTGAGCGACAGCGGACTCGAGCCGTTGCGCGCGGCCGGTTTCAATGTCGAGAAGCAAACTGGTCTAACTGGGCCGGCGCTGGTCCAGGCGTTGAAGGATTGCGAAGGTCTGATCGTTCGCAGTGAAACAAAAGTGACTGCGGACCTGTTGGCGAATGTGAATAGCTTGCGCGTGATTGGACGGGCGGGCGTCGGCGTGGACAACATCGACGTGCCCGCGGCGACGATTCGCGGCATCGTGGTGATGAACGCGCCCGACGGCAACACGATCACGACCGCTGAG
Organism: Pyrinomonadaceae bacterium; assembly: GCA_036281015.1. Classification (GTDB taxonomy): domain Bacteria; phylum Acidobacteriota; class Blastocatellia; order Pyrinomonadales; family Pyrinomonadaceae; genus PSRF01. The sequence goes on along the minus strand of DASUPR010000030.1, from coordinate 246 downwards.
CACACGATGGCGTTGTTGATTTCGCTGGCGCGTTCGATTCCGCAGGCGAACAGTAGTTTGAAAGCCGGGCGTTGGGAACGGAAGAAGTTCATTGGAGTTGAGCTTCAAGGCAAGACGCTGGGCATTATCGGTCTGGGACGTATCGGGCGTGTCGTCGCTTCGCGAGCGCGCGCGATGGGCATGTTGATTGTCGCTTACGATCCGTTCATCGCACCCGAACAGGCGCGCGATCTCGAGATTGAGTTG
>DASUPR010000029.1:0-6913 GCA_036281015.1 Pyrinomonadaceae bacterium | reverse complement strand
GGAAGCCGAAACCGAGCTCGTCGCCGGTTTTCACACCGAGTACAGCGCGATGAAGTTTGCGCTGTTCTTCCTGGCCGAATACATCAACATGTTTACGGTGTCGATGCTGGCGACGACGCTGTTTCTCGGCGGCTGGAACGTGCCGTTTGCGGAAGACATCTTCGGGCGCGGAACATTTTTGTTCGGCCTCGTCAGCGCGATTGGCTTTCTGTTGAAAGTCATCTTCTTTCTGTTTCTTTACATCTGGCTGCGCGGAACGTTGCCGCGCTTTCGTTTCGATCAGTTGATGAACTTCGGCTGGAAGATCCTGCTGCCGTTTGCGCTGTTGAGCATTTTCATCACCGCGACGCTGATCTTCCTGTTCCCGAACCTGTTCTAAGCGATGCTGGTTCTTCTATTCATACTTTTTGGCGCAATGGCGATTGGCTGCGCGCTCGCCGTGGTCGCGCAACGCAATCCACTCTACAGCGCGATCTCGCTGATCGGCGTGTTTATCTCGCTGGCTTGTTTGTACGTGATGCTGGCGGCGCCGTTTATTGCGGCGGTGCAAGTGATCGTTTACGCGGGCGCGATCATGGTGCTCGTCGTCTTTGTGATCATGCTGCTCAACGTCGAGGAGGAAGAACACCGGCGTCCGCGGCTCAGGTTCCTCGTGCCGGCGGCAGTGGTTTTAGCCGGCGTGATGATCGCGGAGGTGGCGTTCATTCTCGTGTCGGTACAGCAATCGCCCGCGGTTCCGGGTTCGAGCACGTCTGATGTAGGACTCACGCAGTCGATTGGATCGGCGTTGTTCACGCGTTACCTGCTGCCGTTTGAGATAACTTCGATTCTGTTGCTGATGGCGATCGTCGGCGCGATGACGCTGGCGCGGCGCGGCGGGCTATTGCAGTCGCGCGATCAGGGTAAGAGAGACTAAGACCGATGGAACCACAACTTTCCTGGTATCTCGCGCTGTCTGCCGTGCTTTTCACGATTGGCACGGCGGGGGTGATTATCAAGCGAAACGTCATCGCGATGTTCATGTGCATCGAGTTGATGCTCAACGCCGTGAACCTGACGTTTGTTGCTTTTGCGAGTTTCTTTCACGACGTCACCGGACAGTTGTTTGTGTTCATCGTCATGACCGTGGCGGCTGCTGAGGCTGCGGTTGGTTTGGGAATCATCATCGCGATCTTTCGCAATCGCGAGACGCTGGACGTCGACGAAGCGAGCATTTTGAAACTTTAGGCCACGGATGGAGACGAATCTTCTCAGCATAATCATCTTTGCTCCGCTTGCCGGCGCCGCGATCAACTGGCTCGTTGGCCGCAGGCTCCGCAATGAGATGTTCATTGGTGCGGTGGCGTGCGGGTCCGTTGCTGTTTCAACACTCGTTGCTTTCTATCTCGCGTTCAATTCACACGGTGCGTTGCGCACCGAAGAACCGTTGCTCGATCACATCTGGACGTGGCTGCACGTCGGCAACTTCCGCGCTGACTTTGCGCTCGCGATGGATCGTCTCAGCGGCACGTACGCGCTGTTCATCACGTTTGTCGGGTTTCTGATTCACGTCTTTGCCGTCGGCTACATGCACGGCGAGGCAGGTTTCTATCGCTTCTTCTCGTACCTGAACCTCTTCATGTTCGCGATGCTCACGCTCGTGCTCGCGGACAACTTCGTGCTGATGTTTGTCGGTTGGGAAGGCGTCGGGCTTTGCTCGTATCTGCTGATTGGTTACTACACCAACCGCAAAGAAGCGGGCGACGCGGCGAAGAAAGCGTTCATCACGAACCGTATCGGCGACTGGGGCTTCGTGCTCGGCATCATGCTGACGTTCTTCATCACGGGTTCTGTCAGCTTCTTTGCCAATCCGGCGGCGGGCGAAGCAACACAAACCGCGCTTTCGTATTTCAAGTCAGCAGCTGTTGACCCGTTCACGCTCGGCGCGATCTTCGCGGGCGGCGCGACGTCGGTCGCAGTACTTCTCTTCATTGGCGCCGCGGGAAAGAGCGCGCAGATTCCGCTTTACGTTTGGCTGCCGGATGCGATGGCGGGTCCGACGCCGGTGTCGGCGTTGATTCACGCCGCGACGATGGTGACCGCGGGCGTCTACATGATCGTGCGCTGTTCGGAGATCTTCGTACACGCGCCGACGGCGATGTTCATCGTTGCGATTATCGGCGCTGCTACGGCGTTGTTTGCCGCGACGATCGGACTCGCGCAAAACGATATCAAGAAGGTGCTTGCGTACTCGACGATCTCGCAGCTCGGTTACATGTTTCTGGCGTGCGGCGTCGGCGCTTTCATCGCTGCGATCTTCCACGTCATCACGCACGCGTTTTTCAAGGCGCTATTGTTCCTCGGTTCCGGTTCGGTGATTCACGGCATGCACCACGAGCAGGACATGCGCCGCATGGGCGGGCTGAAGAAGTACATGCCGATCACATTCGCGACGATGTTCGTCGGGTGGCTGGCGATTTCGGGCGTGCCGGTGTTCGCGGGCTTCTTCTCGAAGGACGAGATTCTGTGGAAGACGTGGAGCGCCGCGGGAATGGGTTCGTTTGCGAAAGTGCTGTGGGGCATCGGCGCGCTCACCGCGTTCTTAACTGCGGTCTACATGACGCGCATGATGGTGATCACGTTCTGGGGCGAGAAGCGTTTTGACGATGCACACATTCATCCCCACGAGTCGCCGCCCTCGATGACAATCCCGCTGATTGTGCTGGCCATCCTGTCCACAATTGGTGGTTTCATCGGTGTTCCGTATGCATTTGTAAATCGTGATATCAACGTTATCGAGCACACATTGGAACCTGCTGTTGCCAAAATGCCCGGTTCAGAAACCACGGAACACACGGATGAACATGCTCATGTCGCCGAGGAACGTTTGCTCGCGGGCGTGTCGATCGTGATTGCGCTGCTTGGGCTTGGCCTGGGTTGGATCCTGTTCAAGAGGCGTCCGTTATTAGAGATGCCACGAGTTTTGGAGAACAAATACTACGTCGACGAGATCTACAATCAGACGCTCATCCGGCCGATTGAAGTGGGTTCGCGTGAAGGACTTTGGAAGGTTTTCGATATCGGCGTGATCGACGGCAGTTTGCATGCGCTCGGCGACGCTGTAACAGAGCTCGGTCGAGTGGCGCGTTGGCTACAGGCCGGATTCGTACGCGCTTACGCCGCGATCATTCTGGTTGGCGCGTTGATCTTGATTGGCTTGTTTGCGTATTTCGGATTTCCGATAGCACCTTAGTTTATGCCGTATCTCTTAACGATTCTGATCCTGTTGCCGTTCGCGGGCGCGCTCGCGATGGTGCTCTACAATTTTGCGCCGCCGCGAAAGGACGAGCACTACCGCTGGATCGCGCTGATAGTGACAGTCGCAACGTTTGTCGTTTCGCTGTTGTTGCTGCGCGGCGCGGGCGCGAGTGGCGCGGAGTTCAGGTTTGAAGAGAACGTCAACTGGATCGGATCGATAGGCGCGCGTTATCACCTCGGCGTGGACGGCGCGAGCATGTGGCTCGTGTTGCTGACGACGCTGTTGATGCCGATCGCGATACTGTCGAGTTGGACCGCAATCAGCAAACGCCCTCTCGCCTACTACGCATTTCTGCTGATACTCGAGTCAGCGATGATCGGCGTGTTTGTCTCGCTCGATCTGCTGCTGTTCTACTTATTCTTCGAAGCGTCGCTGGTGCCGATGTTCTTCCTGATCGGAATCTGGGGCGGCGAGCGGCGCATCTACGCCGCGATCAAGTTTTTCATCTACACGGCGGTCGGCAGTTTGTTGATGCTGGTCGGCATTATCGCGCTCTATTTCCTTTACAACACGTTCGACTACCCGACGCTGCTGGGAGCACTCAGGGCGAGTCCTTTAGCGCCGCGGGCTGAAACGCTTCTGTTCGGGGCGTTCGCACTCGCGTTCTTTATCAAGGTGCCGCTCTGGCCGTTTCACACCTGGCTGCCCGACGCGCATACAGAAGCGCCCACAGCGGGTTCGGTGATTCTTGCCGGTGTGTTGCTGAAGATGGGCACTTACGGATTGCTGCGCTTCAACCTGGCGCTGTTTCCGAATGCGTCGCGCTGGTGGGCACTGCCGATTATCGTGCTCGCGGTGATTGGAATCATTTACGGCGCGCTGGTCGCGATGGTCCAACCTGACGTCAAACGCCTCGTCGCGTATTCGTCGGTCAGTCACATGGGATTCGTCGTGCTCGGATTGTTCTCGTTTACCGAGCTCGGCATGCAAGGCGCGCTTTACCAGATGCTGAATCACGGCGTCTCAACCGGCGCGCTGTTCCTGTTTGTCGGCTTCATCTACGAGCGGCGTCACACGCGCATGATCAGCGAGTTCGGCGGGCTATCCACGCCGATGCCGTGGTTTGCGACATTGTTTGTGATCGCGTCGCTGTCGTCGATAGGTCTGCCGTTTTTGAACGGCTTCGTCGGCGAATTTCTCATCCTGATCGGAATGTGGACTTCAACCTCGGTGGGGCATCCGTGGATCGTGACGATGCTCGCCGCCACGGGCGTCATCTGGGCTGCGGTTTACATGTTGTGGATGTTGCAGCGCGTGTTGTTCGGCGAAGTCACGAACCCGGAGAATGCAAAACTGACGGATCTGAATACCCGCGAATTGGGGTTGTTGTTACCGCTGCTGTTTCTGATGCTGTTCATGGGAGTTTATCCACGAGTGTTTCTCGATCGTTCGCTACCGAGTGTGGCGGCGATTCGCGAGCGCGTTATCAGGTCTGAGGCCGGCGGAGAATTCACCACCTCCGCCGAACTGGAGAGGGGCGAGCCGCAGCGATGATGCCCATTATCAACTGGTCGTTAATCGCGCCCGAGGTGATCGTTTGCGCCGCGGCCGTCATCGTGATGTTGATCGACGCCTTCTCGCGTCCGGCGCAACGCTGGATCACGGGCGGTGTGTCGCTTGCCGGATTGGTCATCGCCGCTGTCGCCTGTGTTTGTCTTTGGGCAAACGGAACGCCCGCGGCCGACGCTTTCAACGGCATGATCGTGCTCGACGAATTGCGTCTCGGCTTCACGCTCATCTTCCTGCTCGTTTCCGCGCTCACGCTTTTGCTTTCGACCGTGTGGGCCGAGAACGAACAACTCCCGGCTGGTGAATTTCACTCGTTACTTTTGTTTGCGACAGTCGGCATGATGCTGATGGCTTCGGGTAACGACCTCGTGATCGTTTTCCTCGGTCTCGAGATTCTCTCGATCGCCACTTACGTGCTCGCGGGCTTCCGCCGCACCGACATTCGTTCGAACGAATCGTCTTTGAAGTACTTCATTCTCGGTTCGTTCTCGTCCGCATTTTTGCTCTACGGCATCGCGCTCGTTTACGGCGCCACGTCAATCGCTGAGCTGGGACCGGGGGGAGAAGCGAGCCGGATCGTTCCGGGAACAACCAACATCGCAGAGATCGCCAGCCGCATCAGCGAGGCGCAGTATCCCGCACTTCTATACGCCGGCGCCGCGATGATGCTCGTCGGCTTTGGTTTCAAGATCGCCACCGCGCCGTTTCACATCTGGACTCCTGACGTTTACGAAGGCGCGCCCACGCCGGTAACGGCGTTCATGGCTGCGGGTCCGAAGGCCGCCGGGTTCGCGTCGTTCATGCGCGTCTTTATCTTTGGGTTGCCGTTTGTTGTTTCTGCGTCGAGTGCGAGCGCCGGCAGTCTTCATCAAACGTGGGTCAGCACTCTCGCAGTGATGGCGATCCTCACGATGACACTCGGCAACGTCGTCGCCATCGTGCAGAACAACGTCAAACGAATGCTCGCGTATTCGTCGATCGCGCACGCGGGCTATGCGCTCGTGGGCTTCGTAGCTGCCGGCGCCGCCACTGATCCGGCAAAACGCGACGCTGCCATAACGGCCGTCATGTTTTACCTGCTCACTTACGCGGTGATGAACATCGGCGCGTTCGCGGTGGTCCAGATAATCGCGCGCAGCGGCGATCGGCGCACTTCGATCGAAGACTACAGTGGTATCGGTTTCCAATCGCCCGTACTGGCCTTCTCGCTGAGCTTGTTCATGCTGAGTTTGTTAGGCATGCCGCTGACTGCCGGCTTCATCGGCAAGATCATGGTCTTCGGCGCGGCGATCGATCAGGGCTATTACGTGTTGGTCGTCATCGGCGTACTCAACACCGCGGTTTCCGCTTATTACTACCTGCGCCTCGTCATTGTGATGTTCTTTGGCGAACGAACGACCGCGTGGCAAGCGCCGCGGATTCCGGCGAGCGTGGCCGTGACTTTGGTGCTGACGGTTCTTGGCGTGCTTTATCTCGGCGTTTTTCCGGGCCGCGTTATCAACGCGTTCCAGACGAAGATCGAGTCTCAGCTCTTTACTCAAACACAAACACAGAAGTAGCGTGACTGTCGAAGCCTGCGCGCAACAGATTCGCGAACGACTCGGCGAAACCTGGCTGCCCCGAATCTATCGCGAGCGAATCTTGAAGCTGCGCACGCGGTCGTATCACTTTGCGATCGAAGCGATTCCAAAACGTGTTCTCATCCAGCACACATTGCTGGGTGTCGAATTAAAAGTCGGACGCAAACGGCTTTTGTGCCCGGATTTGGCGACGGCCAGATACCTTTCGGTGTTTGCGCGGCTGGGCGCGAAGGATGTCGCAGTCCCCTACGACATCACCAAAATCTCGCAATTGGCGGACGAATTGGAGTCAACGTGGTATAGAATGTTGTTGCTCGTTGACCAGGAAGCCAAGGCAAAGAGCACCAGCTTCAAGAGTCGCGTGCATGGCTCGCTAGTTGCTGACATTCGCGCGGAAATCGCCGCGGCGGGCGCGGGTACGAGGATTCCGGAGTTTAAATTAACGACACGTAATCGATAAACATGACCCAGGAACTGCTTGAAATATCCCCCACAACACAACCGGCAGAGGTCTCGGCTTCGCTGC
>DASUPR010000028.1:0-23162 GCA_036281015.1 Pyrinomonadaceae bacterium | reverse complement strand
GCTGGTCCACCACGCACAATGATCTTCGCGCCCGCTGCGATGGCGTCCTCGACCATTTGGTTCACGCGCTCGACGTTTGGCTTGTTGATGAGTGGTCCCATCTCGCTGCGGGGATCGGATGCTGGACCAACCCTGAGCTTTTTCAATCGCTCGGCCAGGGCGCTTTGGAACCGAGCCGCGATTCCTCGTTGAACGATCGCTCGGCTGCCCGTCATGCAGAACTGACCTGCGAAGACGGTCAGCGCCGAAGTGACGTTTGCGACCACGGCGTCGAGATCCGCGTCGTCAAAGATCAGCATCGGCGTCTTACCGCCCAACTCCAGGCCGAAACGTTTGAGACGTGCCGCCCCGGCGGCGGAAATCGCACGTCCTGTCACAGTGCTGCCGGTGAAGCTGATCACCGGCACGTCAGGTGTCTCGACGAGAAACTCGATCCCTTCGCGTCCGCCGGTAACGACGTTCACCACACCAGCAGGCAGGCCGTCAGTCGCGGAGATCACTTCGCTCAGCAACGCATTCACCTGCGCGGTTTCTTTCGGCAGGATAAGAACGGCGGTACACCCGGCGGCCAACGCGGGTGCGAGTGAGCGAATGCCTAATGCGATGGGCGCGTTCCAGGGCGCAAAGATGCCTGCCACGCCGATCGGTTGTCGAATGACAATCGAAAGGCTGTCTCGATCTACCTCGTTGGCGCGTCCGTGGTCAGTCAATGCAAGAGCGGCGTTGAAACGCAGGTTCAGGGGAACTGTGGCCATCTCGAACCGCGCGTGCGGGACGATCTTGCCAACCTCTGTAGCCAGAAGTTGGACCAGGTGCGCGGCGCGGGCTTCGAATCGATCGGCCATTGCATTGAGCACACGTGCGCGCAGCGAACGGTTGTCTTTCCAGTCTGTTTCCCTGAACGCGCGCAGGGCAGCGTTGACGGCGAGCTCGGTTTCACTGCGCCCACTGAGCGCGTAGCTGCCGATCACCTCGCCGGTTGCCGGGTTGATGCTTTCGCGATGTTCGCGGGAATCCACCCACTGGCCGTCAATCCAGTGCATTGCAGTTCTGCCAGTCCACTCTTCATGGGCCAACGGTTCTGGTTGCACGATTGCTGCCATGGATGAGCTCCTTTTTTCGTGGTTATGCGAACGCCGCGTTTGCTGACTGCGCAGCGACTTGACCGCGTGCGAGTAGATCTTCGCTCGCTGCTTGTGCTCGGATGCGCCGTGTCCACTCGACAAGGCTTTGAACGACCCGGCAGATGTACTCCTTCGTTTGCTCGTCGGTCAGTTTTCCGACTGTGTCGAAACGCTCGTTGGCGGCGCCGATCATCACCTCAGGTTGGTTGAGTGGAAACATGTTGAGTTGGACCATCACCTGCCGCAGATGATAGTGCGCCTGTGCCGTGCCGAAGGTGCCGATGGACGCGCCCATGACGGCGGCGGGCTTTCCCCACCAAGCGTTATCGCCGTCGGGACGCGACGCCCAGTCGATCGCATCCTTCAACACGCCGCAGATCGAGTAGTTGTACTCGGGCGTGACGAAGAGCACGGCGTCGGACTCGCGTATGCGATGCTTGAGTTCGACCACAGTTGTGGGTGGGTCGTGCTCGCCGTCTTCGCTGAAGAGTGGAATGCCATCGATCTCGAAGATCTCGATCGTCGCGTCTTCAGGCGCGAGTTGCGCGGCTGCATGCAGGATCGCGCCGTTGTCGGACTGACCGGCGATGCCGAGGATGCGAATCGGCTTGTTCATCTACTCGTTCTCCTATTCGCGCATGTAGTGACAGGTGTATCCGCCCGGGTGCTTGCGTAGGTAGTCCTGGTGATAATCCTCGGCGCTGTACCACGTCGAGGCGGGCTCAATACTCGTAGTGATTGGCCGCTTCCATCGTCCTGACTCGTTGACGCGCGCGATGACGCGTTCGGCGATCGCCCGCTGTTCCTCGTTTTGCGGAAAGATTGCTGAGCGGTATTGCGTCCCTACGTCGTTGCCCTGGCGGTTGAGCGTCGTGGGATCATGCAGGCGGAAGAACCAGCGCTCGAGTAGCACCTCGAAGCTGAGAACCGATGGGTCGAAGACAATGCGAACTGATTCCGCGTGCCCGGATTTGCTGTGATGAGTGTCTTCGTATCTTGGATTTTCGAGGTGGCCGCCTGTGTAACCAACCTCTGTATCGATCACCCCGGGAACATCGCGCAGGATTTCTTCCACTCCCCAGAAGCACCCGCCGGCGAGCACCGCTACCTCCTGCTGCTGCGCGGTATCCGATCGAGTGACTGCAGATTCATTCATTAGTATTTTCCTTTCAAGAACTGGCGTTAGCTGTCGCAGTCTCAATTATCCACTCCAACCGCCGCGGCTGAAAACCAAGCTCGCGTTTCGCTTTGCATTCGACACGCCCCGCAGTCGGGTGCCGTAGTAAACCGCATCCGCACCAATATTTATAAGCGCATCCTCAACTGATATCCGCGGCGGAGGTGGAGCATTCAGCCATCGAGCAAACGCAGGGAGCCATTCGCGCACGGCTAAAGGTTGATCGTTCGCGATCAGGTAAATTCCCGAATTGCCTCGCTCGGCTGCTGCAACCGTCGCAATTGCCGCGTCCTCGATGTGTAACCACGACCAAACGCCTTCGCCATTTCCGACGATAGGGAACTGCTGCTCTCGTACCTGTCGCGCAACATCGCCATCGGGGTTGAACCACGTGCCTGGTCCATAGAAGAAGCCATAACGCATCACGATCCCTTCAATGTCCGGCGTGCCTAGTAAGCTTTGCTCGAGCTCAGTTACGACGCGGGCATCGGCCGCAACCGCCGGTGAGGCATCAAACGCGAGAGGCGTTTCTTCATCCGCCAGTCCAGGACCCGGAATCGCCCAGAACGCGATCGACTGCCTCACGTAGCGCCGCACTCCCGCCGCTTGTGCAGCGGCCAGCACATTCGCACCGCCTTCCAAACGGATGCGTGTGTTGAAAGGCGCGGCGGCCCTCATCGCCTCCGCGGTGTAGCTCCTCGGCAGCGCAGTGAGCGTTTCAATCACGACCTCGGGGTGAGCGCGATTGAGAACAGCTTTAAGCGCGTCGGGATCGAATACATCGGCGACGGCGGGTTCGATACCTCGTTCCACTAAAGCCTGACTCTGGTCTGCCGAACGGGTCAGAGCAACCACCGAGTGTCCTTTGGCAAGCAATTGCTCGATTACCGGACGACCGATTGCTCCCGTTCCTCCTGCAACAAAGAACTTCATCTTTTGCATCTCCTGATGGCACGATCTTGCACCTCATCATTCTTTCGCGAAACCCTAGATCGTGCGAGCCCCAGATCCCTCAATCGAGGTATCACCCGTTGAGCGTTTTCTCGAGCGATGAACGGGCCTGCTCGAGCGACGCGAGATCGTTGAAGAAGTCGAGGCGTTGAGTTGGCCCGATTACGATCGTCAGCGAGCGGCCTCGCTCACATCGGCGTCGTCAAAGCGTTGCACCTCAAGGGCGGCGGCTTTTCGTGTGTGCTGCCGGCGCGCGCCTGCCGTGAACTTGGTGCTGAGCAACGGTTCGGATGCCCGAATCGCTCGAACATAGAAGACACGTTTCGTGAGTTCAGAAGCTGCGATGTAAAGCAGCGTTATGACTGCAAGCAGCAAGAGAGTGGAGAAGGGCAAAGGTGTTAGCCCGAGCGGCCCGCTGAGCGGACTATAAGGCAACGCGAGCGTAACAAGCACTACTCCGATCATTCCCGCCATTAAAGGACGGCTCGGTAAGCTCTTGTACAGCGGCTTCCACGTTCTCATCACCAGGATGATGAACACCTCAGTCATTACTGATTCGATAAACCAACCCGTTCTGAACGTATCGGCCGTGGCTCTGACTACCCAAACAAGTGCGGCAAAAGTCAGGAAGTCGAAGATCGAACTGACGAGGCCAAATGCGATCATGAAGTTACGAATAACGCCGACGTCCCAGCGGCGTGGCTTGGCGATCTCTTCTGCCTCGACACGATCGGTTGAGATTGCCATCGCCGGAAAGTCGGTTAGAAAGTTGTTGAGCAGGATCTGTTTGGGTAACAACGGCAGAAACGGAAGGAATAATGCCGCGCCCGCCATGCTGAACATGTTTCCGAAGTTCGCGCTGGTCGTCATGTAAATGTACTTCAGCGTATTTGCAAACGTTGTCCTGCCTTCCTGAACACCCGCCACTAGAACGCTCAAGTCTTTTTCGAGCAGGACCACCGAGGCGGCCTCTTTGGCAACATCAACTGCGCTGTTGACGGATATTCCGACGTCCGCTGAATGAAGTGCGGGAGCATCGTTGATTCCATCACCAAGAAAACCCACCGTATTGCCGGCCTTTCTAAAAGCCATGATGATGCGTTCTTTCTGGCTCGGCTCGATCTCGGCAAAAACGTCCACTGTATTCACTCGTGTCGCCAGTGCGCGATCACTCAGGAGAACGACTTGTTTTCCCGTAAAGACTTGCGGATCGCGGCCCAGGACAGTGCGCGTGACGGTAGTTGCAACGTGTTTGTTGTCGCCGGTGATTACTTTCAGAGTAATGCCAAGACTCTTTAAATGTTCTATGGCCTCAACAACTCCGGCCTTGGGCGGATCGTAAAAGACAAGCAGCGCGAGAAAAGTCATTTCAGCTTCGCTTTGCTTATCAATTCTCGTCAGGTTTCCAAGATTCCGGTAGGCAACGCCGAGCGTGCGGAAACCTTTACTGCTCAGGACTTCGACTTCACGCTCGATCTTCTCCCGCACATCACTGGCGCGGCATGGGCCGGAAGGAAGTTCGATGGAGGAGCACACATCCAGGACGTTACTGACGGCGCCTTTGGTAATCATCAGATGACTGCGGTCTTTGGCGACCAGCACGCTGAGCCGTTTGCGCTCGAAGTCGTAAGGCACTTCGTCGACTTTCGTATATTCGTTAACATCAAGCTGCGCGTGCTTCCTGATGGCTTCGTCGATCGGATTGCTGAAACTCGTTTCGTGGAATGAGTTCAGGTAAGCATAGAAGAAACCTTTTTCACTTCGATTACCTTCAGCATCGAGAACCTGCTGGAGCTCGACTGTTCCTTCCGTCAGGGTTCCGGTCTTGTCGGCGCACAAAACATTCATGCTGCCGAGATTTTCAATCGCCGACAGTTGCTTGACGATCACCTTTCGCTGGGCCATGTGCACGGCTCCGACTGCGAGGTTAATGCTGATGATGGCCGGAAGCAGTTCGGGAATGATGCCGACGGCAATCGCCAGCGCGAAAAGAAATGAATCGACGACAGGACGATCCAGATATACCGTGATGCCGAAGATCACGAGCACCAGTATCAACGTCACTTGAGTGAGCAGGTAACCGAAGCGACGTACGCCATGTTCAAATTCCGTCTCGGCAGGAGCCAAACGCAAACGTTCGGAGAGTTTGCCAAACTGCGTGGAAACACCGGTCACAACCACGACCGCACGCGCACTGCCGCTAACCACATGTGTGCCCATGAACAAACTATTGGTGCGTTCGGTCAGCGGAGTTTGTGTAGCGAGGATTCCCGGAGATTTTTCTGCAGGAAAGCTTTCGCCCGTGAGTGCGGCTTCGTCAATAAAGAGGTCTTTGGATTCCAGAATTGCCGCATCGCCGGGGATGATATCGCCTGCATTCAGAATGCAAATATCTCCGGGCACAACATCTTCAGCGTTTACAGCGGTCTCGACGCCATCACGAATGACGTTTGCCTCGGTCTTCACCATGGCCAGGAGACTCTTCACCGCATCGGCCGCGCGTTTTTCCTGCCAGAAGCCAAGCGTGCCGCTCAGCAGGACGATGGCAATGATGATCGAGGCGTCGATTGGTTCGTTAAGGAAGAATGAAACGACGGAAGCGCCCAGCAGAATGAGAATCAGAGGTGTTTTGAACTGGGCCAGCAGTAGCGTGAGCCAATCAGTTTTCCTCGCAGCTCTTAACCGGTTTGGACCATAATGTCGCAGTCTGCTATCTACATCGTTCGTCGTGAGTCCGTGGAGATCTGTTTCTAGTAAGGCGCCTAATTCAGCAGCCGGCAGGCTCCAAAAACTCGCCAGCCTAATAACTGAAGCCGCATGATTCATCCGATACTCGCTGTCTCAAGGCCGCCGGCTGAGGTTCCAATTACGATAAATGTCACGAGGTTGCATGGCTCCTCCCTTAAGTCGTCAGCCCTTGCCCGCTTGCCTTCTGCGGTTGAATTGTTGACTGGGTAAATGCGGCATTGAAAGGACGCGCAATGAGCACCGGACAAGGTGCATGTCGCAACACGCGTTCGAGGTTTGAACCGAAGAATTCGCCGAGCATGGAACCGGCGCCGCTGGCGCCTGCGCAGATCAGATCGATTTCATGTTCCTCAGCGTAATTCAAAATTTCGTCATAAGGTTTGCCACTGCTTATTGCGTTGACAACGTTGCACCACAGGAACGCTTCGGGTGGTATTGCTGCCTGCAACTTCAGCGCGGCGTTTCTGTAGGCGCTCTCACGGCCGAGGTTGGTCCACGCTGCTTCGGGGTCCTGCGGTTCTTCTGAACCCAGAACATGCAGCAGATGGAGTTCCGTCTGGTACTCCTGGGCCAGAGAGAGGCCGTACGTCAGAGCCAGTGCGGAGTAGGACGAGAAATCGTGCGCTACGAGTACGCGTTTCAGATCTATCTCGCCTGACGACATGCCCACCCACTCCCGTTCGTGCGGATGAACAACCAGCACCGGACAGGAAGCTGAGCGCGAGATGGTCTCGGCAGTGGATCCCAACAGCGCCGCCGCGCGCGGACGCCGCCGGGAACGAATGACTATCAAATCGATGTCATGACTTGTGGCTGCGTGTACGATCGTCTCGCCGACGCTATCAAATTCCTCAACAACCAATCCCTCCCAATCCAGTTCGGAAAAATTCGTCAGACCAAGATGTGGCGCGAGCGAAGCGGTAAACATGGAAGAAATGTGGGCCTGGTCTGTCTGCTCGCCGTTTTGAGTGTCATTTGCGCTTTGTTCCCGGCAATACAGCAGAAAGAGCTTGGCGCGATATGCGGTTGCTAGCGCCACGCCGTAACGCAGCGCCTCGTCCGACTCAGACGTAAGATCCGTTGGGCAAAGAATTCGTTTAAAGGTGATCATGGGAAAGTCCTCTCAATCAATCATTTTGGCAACGTCCATGCCGCACATTAATCGCTGAAATTGAGCAATCCGGTTGTTTTCAAGGGAATTTCCCGCAAGCAATGTGGAAGTTTCCGCAGAAAGAGAGGCGTAAAAAGCGCAGTCACGACGCTTTTTTACCGGTCCAAATCTTGCTCTCTTACGAGGCGCTGAGCCATGTGTAATCACATGAGCAGGAGGGGTTATGAGTACAGCTAGAATTGAAGACAATTGGAGTTTGATCGGACTCGAGTGGGTTGCAAGAGTTGCAAGCATCGCCAGTATCGCACTGCTGGTGATGATCTTTCTTGGTGAGCCTTTTCATCCCTCGCAAATCAGTTTTCAGGAATGGGTTGGGCTGAGCTTCTTTCCGATTGGAGTAGTGGTGGGGATGATCATCGCTTGGCGCAAGGAAGCGCTGGGTGGAGTGGTGACCATTGCGAGTTTGGTTGGTTTCTATCTCGTCTATGGTTACCTGTTGAGAAACCATATCGGCGGCTGGTTCTTCCTGGCTTTTGCCGCTCCCGGTTTCTTATTTCTTTTCCACTGGCTCTTGGCTCGGCCTGCGGAGACCGGTCGTTAAAGCGAACTAAACACTTTGACGATCGCGACCGGTTTATTGACGTTGCGTTATCTCACAACTTCAACGGAACAGTGTGCGCGAGCTGCCACCGCTCCTGAGATACTGCCGAGCACGAGCCGTTCGAACCGGCTGTTGAAACCGACTGATCCTACGAAGATACAGTCAGCGCCCCATTCTTCAGCGGCTTTGGCTAAGTCGCGTCTCGGATCGCCTTCCAGGATCTTAGTTGAAACTTTCAAGCTCGACGTTTTGAATTCCTCAGACGATTTCTTCAGCAGCTCAATCAACCACTCCTGTTCCTCTTCCTTCGTCTCGTTCACAAAATTTCGAACCGGCGGAATGAGATTGCCAATTAACCCCGCAGACAAAGGATCAGTCACTGAAATAATTTTCACTTCGCTCAACGGCGCCCAACGTCGAGATGCGACCTCACGTACCGCGGCAGCACTGGCGTCAGATCCGTCAACTCCAATCACGATTCGAACCGGACTGTTCGGCTCTTCAATGCGGCCACGCGCGATCCGCACCGAACAGTGAGCGTCAGTTAACACTCCTTGTGAAACGCTTCCCAACACAAGCCGTCCCAGCATTGAATGACCGTGCGAACCGACCACGATGAGATCAGGTTTCCACTGGTCAGCCTGGTGGATGAGTTCGCGCCGAGGTGATCCGGCGGCCGCCTCTGTTGTTACCTGCCAACCCGGAAAATTCGTGCGCAAGCGGGTAGCTGCGCGATCCGCGAGAGCCTGCGCAGCGTGAACCGCGGGCGAGTTGTGGGAATAGACGCGCGTCATATCCGCAGGAACGTGAACTGCGCGCGCCATCTCGACGACCTCGAAGCTCGAAGGCGGCGGCGCCGGCAACCAGACTTCAGTAACAGACATAACGACCGCTTCAGCATCGTCCGGCAATCCCGCACGCTGAAGATCATCCAGTGCTGCTTCGGCACATGCTGAACCGTCGTAAGCAATCAAGATTTTCATTTTGTCCGACATCACAAGCCTCCTAACAAAACTATCTGCGGCGCGGGCGCAATATAGTTACCACCAGGTACATCGCCAGCGTCAGGGCACACACGAAGCCAAAGGCAAACACCACCCACGCCCAACTCTCCCAACCCGGCGGACGGTACACCGAAGCAAGCACTGCGAGTCCGTTGATGAACGCGGCGGCAATAACTCCCAAAACGATTCGATTCGAGATCGTCTCAAACCGGTTGATGATCGGATCGAAACCTTCGGGCCTCATGCCGACTTGCAGTCTGCCGTTCTCAGTCGCATTCACGATCCGAAGCAGGTGCTGCGGCATCTCGGTACCGAGCCTCGCCAGATCCAGACTAGCCGCGCCCAAATTGCGAATCAGTCTGAGCGGCGAATACTTACGCATTATCAATCTGTCCGCGTAAGACTCCAAAACCGTTGTCAGGCGAAACTGCGGATCGACTTGCACGCCCATGCCTTCGATCATTATGACTGTCTTGAACAGCAGCGAAAGGTTTGAGGGCAGATGCAAATGGTTTTTGCGCATTGCTGCGAAGACGTCGTTGAGTAGCGCGGTTATTCGTAACTCGCCTAACGGAAGACCCCAATAGCTCGTCAAGAGATGTTGAACATCGTGACGTAGCAACGCACGATCAACGGGCTTCCTGCTAACACCGAGGTCTAAAAGAACGTCCACCAAACGATCGGCATCCTGGTGGTTTATGTAGATGAGCAGGTCGGCGAGATGGTCCTGTGTCTGCTCGTCGATGGACCCAACCATACCGAAATCGATCAGACCGATCGTGCCGTCGGATTCGATGAAGAAGTTTCCCGGATGCGGATCGGCATGAAAGAACCCGTGTTCACAGACCATCCGCATTACGACGTCAGTCGCGAACTTCGCGAGTTCCGGTCGATCTATCCCTTGTTTGTCCAGACTCTCGACGTCGCTGATCTTTGTGCCGCGAATGCGTTCCAGTGTCAGGACGCGGGAAGTGGTTGTCTCCCAGTAGACGCGGGCGATATGAAGGCGACGTTCGCCGGCGAAGTTTTCAGCAAGCCGCTCCGCATTATGTCCTTCGCGGATGTAATCGAGTTCGGCGCGCAAGGTCTCTGAAAATTCTTCGACGATGCCCGGTATGTCGTACCGGTCGGCAAGTTCCAAACGGCCGCTGACCGCATCAGCAAGCTCTTTGAGAATTTTGAGATCCTCGTCGACTTGTTCCACCACTCCGGGCCGGCGGATCTTCACCACCACCTCGGT
Source organism: Pyrinomonadaceae bacterium (assembly GCA_036281015.1). Taxonomy (GTDB): domain Bacteria; phylum Acidobacteriota; class Blastocatellia; order Pyrinomonadales; family Pyrinomonadaceae; genus PSRF01. The sequence goes on along the minus strand of DASUPR010000028.1, from coordinate 13,206 downwards.
GCCATCTTTTAGCGTTGCCGCGTGTGCTTGACCGATTGACGCAGCCGCCAAAGGTTTTGGATCGAATTCGAGAAAGACCTCCTCAATTGGTTGTCCCAATTCTTTGAGAACGGCTTCTCTTATCGCCTCGAATGGTACTGCTGGAGCCGAGTCCTGAAGCTTACTCAACTCGGCAAGATAATCGGGCGGCAACAAGTCCGCGCGCGTCGAGAGTATCTGGCCCAGCTTGATGAACGTGGTGCCGAGTTCTTCGAGTGCGGACCGTAGATGTTCGGGTCGTGTAAGCGGTGGTCCATGCTGGAAGCGGCGTTTGGGTCTGAATTTGCCGCTCTCGCGGTTGTTCAGCAGGTAATCCCATCCATGACCAATCAACACGCTCGCGATCTCTCGCGAGCGTGTCAAATGCAGGTCCTTGCGCCAGTTGATCATGGCTATCAGCGGTTAACCGCTTTTTAGAAATAGGGATCGATCCGGAGATGTTCTTTCAGTGCCATCACGCCGGGCAGGTGCCCGATCGAGCCGAGCACAGCGCGTTTTTCCTGCCAGGAATGAACGCGGCCCCAGAGTTCGACCGCTCCGTTCTTGATCTCGATCCGCAAACGATCAGCCTCGCGGTCGGCCCGTGTTTCGAGTGCTCCTTCGATCTCCTCACGAAGTTCGTCCGGATCGATTTCTCGCGGAACGATCGTGATTTTGTTGATGACGCCCACTACTCCGGCGAGCCGTAGTACAGCCTTCTCTGCGTCTTCACGTTCACGCCAAACGTCGACATCGCCTTCGAGCGTAACCCAGCCCTCGGAGACGGTTGATTGAATACGTTCGTCTGGAACCAGTGCGTCCCACTCGAGCGTGTGACGAATTGCCCTCGCAAGCTCCTGATCCGTGTGGGCGTAGGTTCCTGTTGGTTTCACTTCGATTTCATTTACAACGTCGAGCACGCCGGCGACGCGATGCGCAGCCTGTTGCGCCGCGGTTTTCATCGCATAGGTGGTCACCGCGCCTGACAGGGTTACGAGTCCTTCGCGAACCTCCACGCCGATTTGCGCCCACGCGATCCGCGAATCCCACTTCAACTCGCGAAGTACCTGCTGTTTGATTTCGTAATCAGTTTTTCGGAGTTGCATGAATCCTCCCTTCATTGGCCCTCTTGGGCCAGTTTCACTCACCGGCAGCCGCTTGCGCTTGCAGGGGAGCCTGGTGCGCGCAAATCGCCTTATAGGTTTCGACAACGTCCGCATATCTGATTTCGGGCGCCTTACCGTTGTTCTTTCGTTGAGCCTTCAAAACGATGTCGTTCATCGACAACATTCCTTTCAGCTCGCCTTCCGAATCAACGACCGGTAGCCGGCGCACTCGATGTTGCTGCATGAGTTCAAGCGCTTTTTGAATCTCGTCCTCAGGTTCAACGGAGTAGACTTCGCCGGTGATCACTGCTTCAGCCGAAACTGTAGCCGGATTGGTATCTCGCATGGCCATGGCCATGCAGATGTCACGATCCGTGATCAAACCCACGACCTCTCTGCCGTCTTTAAGCACCGGCAGCACACCACAGTCGGCTTCCCACATCATCTTGGCTGCTTCAGCCAGACTCTCGTTCAAGTCACAGACACTCGGGTCCCTAGTCATAATTTCTTTGACCTTCATAAAATCACCTCACTTTCCAGATCATCGTAGGCAACGAATATGCCGTCTGGAGCAAGCGAGAAACTGGTTAGGTTTTGTCGGTAGAACAGGTAATTGCGCAAACTTACTCACTTTTGTTGAGAGAAAACCCGCACACTTGGTTCCCGCGATTACCAAAACCGCCAGTAAACGACGGCACGAATGATGCTTCTGTCTTGTTCGGAGGAGACAATCATGCGGTCCAAACTGTGCAGACTGATGTTTGCAGGACTGCTGGCGACGTTCCTTGCGACAACCTCTTCGTCTTTAGCCGCCGGGCAAAACGTCAAACCCCAGTCAGTTGGTACCGCTGAGATCCTCGAGGCTGAGGAGCGTCTTGCCGCGCTTGGTTATTGGACGGGACCAGTCGATGGAAAATTCGACGCCGGCTCGCGGCACGCACTGATCGCGTTTCAGAAAGTCGAGGGACGCAAGCGAGCTGGAAAACTGACAATTGAAGAACTCGAGGCGTTGCGCGCAGCAGCCCGGCCGTCAGCCAAATACACAGGCAGTGCGCATGTTGAAGTCGATCTGGAGCGGCAGGTTTTATTCCTGGTCAATGATGAAGGGCTCGTGACGCACATCGTGCCGGTCTGCACCGGCAATGAAAAGTCGTATATGGACCACGGCCAGGTTCATCGCGCCCACACGCCGCGCGGGCGGTTCAAGGTAGAGAGAAAGATAAAGGGAGTTCGCATCAGTTCTCTCGGCTTTCTGTATTACCCGAATTACATCCATGCGGGCATTGCGATTCACGGCAGTTTGGTCATTAAAGCTTACCCCGACAGTCATGGATGTATTCGCATCCCGATGTTTGTGGCGAAAGAGTTTAGCCAACTCGTGCCAGTGGAAACTGAAGTGATCGTTTTCTAACCCGGCCGTGCTGCGGGCGTCGCCACTTTGCAGCGAATTTTCACCCACTAATTCGCAACTTTCCACAGTTATTCGTGCCGTGATCACAAAAGCATTACCGGTTTTGCATCACTTTGCCCGGTACGTTCGTTGCTGGCGATCGTTGATTGGAAGGAGGAAATTATGAAAGACAAGAAAGAGACGAAGGAGCTCACAAAAATGGAAGAGACGCCGGTTGCGGCTTCGACTCCGTTTAGCTTCATGCGCCGGTTTGCAACCGACATGGAGCGGCTGTTCGAAGAGTTTGAGGGATTCAGATTCCCGAGCGTCTTCGGCAGAGAGTTCTTTCCGTTTACGAGAGAGTTTGAACATGTGGGCTGGGTTCCCGAGATCGAAGTGCTGCGAAAGGACGGTGACTTTATCGTTCGCGCTGATCTCCCCGGGATGAACAAGGAGAACGTCAAAGTCGAAATCAATCAAAACGTGCTTACCCTTTCAGGGGAACGAAAAGAGGAGAAGGAAGAGAAACACGAAGGCTACTATCGCACCGAGCGTAGCTACGGCACTTTCTATCGTCAGATACCGTTGCCCGAGGGAACAAAGACAGAAACCGCCATGGCGGAATTCAAAAATGGCGTGCTCGAAATAACGATGCAGGCGCCGAAAAAAGAACCGCAAGTTCGCCGGCTCGAAATCAAGCAACCCGAAGAGACGGCCAAAGCAAAGGCCGCCTTCGCCAAATAACCCTGCAAAGGCAGGGGGAGTTATAGCGTGAACGGGAGCCGAGAGTTAACGCTCTCGGCTCCTGTGTTAAGGAAATGATTGTATCCAACACCTTTCCAGTCAGAACGGTAGGCCATTCGGCTCCACCCGCGTTAGCGGTGACTGACGAGCTGGCGCGTCCGGTGCGGGAACCCGTATTCGTGGCGCGTGAACTATCGAAGATCTATCGCATGGGTGATGTTGAGGTTCATGCGTTGCGATCCGTAGATCTCGATCTGTACGAAGGTGAGCTGGTCGTTCTGTTGGGTGCGTCCGGCAGTGGTAAGTCGACGCTGCTCAACATTCTCGGCGGACTCGACGTTCCGACAACCGGAAGAGTCTCTTATCGCGATCACAATCTAACGATTGACGACGACTCCGAACTCACACGCTACCGGCGCGAGCATGTGGGCTTCGTGTTTCAGTTCTACAACCTGATACCGAGTCTTACAGCGCTCGAGAACGTTGAGTTGGTGACGGACATTGCCGAGCACCCAATGTCAGCGGCAGAAGCATTGCGGCTGGTTGGTTTGGGAGAGCGCATGAACCACTTTCCGGCCCAACTCTCAGGCGGCGAACAACAGCGAGTGGCGATTGCTCGTGCGGTGGCGAAGCGGCCCGAGGTGTTGCTCTGCGATGAACCTACCGGCGCTCTCGATTTCAGCACGGGTAAGATCGTTCTTGAAGTAATTGAACGAGTCAATCGAGAACTCGGCACCACAACCGCGATCATCACGCACAACGCCGCCATCGCGGATATGGCGGATCGCGTGTTGCGCATGCGCAGCGGTGAGATCGTCGAAGTGCATCGCAACGAACGCAAAGCGAAACCATCAGACTTGATTTGGTAATAATGGCTGCGCTCGATCGAAAACTCATTCGCGACGTCATTCACTTGCGCGGGCAGGTAGTTGCCATCACGCTTGTAGTTGCTTGTGGCGTGGCCGCATTTGTCGCGATGCGCAGCACCTATAACTCACTCCTGTCTTCACAACAGACGTACTACGAAAGCTATCGCTTCGCCGACGTGTTCGCGCAACTGAAACGCGCGCCTGACTCCATCGCTGCAAACATTACGAGCATTTCCGGGGTGGCCAAAGCGGAATTCCGCGTCGTGGCGGATGTAACACTTGACGTGCCCGGTCTCGAAGAACCCGCCAGGGGAAAAATCATCTCCATTCCCGAACATCGTGTGCCAATGCTCAACGATCTTTACCTTCGGGAAGGAAGGTACGTCGAAGCCGGCCGTAATGAAGAGGTTCTCATCAGTGGCGCCTTTGCCACCGCTAATAATCTAAAACCCGGAAGCAAGATCGCGGCAGTCATAAATGGAAGATGGCAAAGCCTGCACATCGTAGGAGTCGCACTTTCTCCCGAATACGTTTACGAAATCAGAAGCGGCGAGATGTTTCCCGATAGCCGGCGCTCGGGCGTGCTTTGGATGAGCCGCGAGGCGCTTGGTCCGGCATTCAACATGAAGGGCGCGTTCAATGACGTTGCCCTGACGCTGGCGCCCGGTGCTGTTGAGGCTGACGTTATTCAACGAGTTGACGAGGTGTTGGCGGGTTACGGTGGTCTCGGGGCCTACAATCGTGCGGACCAGGTCTCAAACCATTTTCTTGCGAATGAGATTGCCGAGCTTCAAGTCACCGGTACTTTTATCCCCGCGATTTTTCTAGCCGTTACTGCTTTCCTGATCCATCTCGTGTTGTCGCGTTTGGTTGCGACGCAGCGCCAGGAGATCGCGGTCCTGAAAGCATTTGGCTATGGAAACTATGCGATCGGTTTTCATTACTGGAAACTTGCCAGCCTGATCATTCTCGTCGGTATCGTGCTCGGAATCGGCGTCGGTTGGTATTTCGGTTTTCAGATCACCGAGCTTTACATGCAGTTCTTTCGCTTTCCGGTGCTGCATTACCAACCCGATCCGGCAGTGATCATCGGCGCGGTTCTGATCAGTCTGACATCCGCGTCGATCGGCGCGCTGTCGGCGGTCAGACGTGCTGTTGGTCTACCTCCCGCGGAAGCCATGCGCCCCGAACCGCCAGCGCAGTTTCACGCTGGTGTGATTGAGCGCATGGGTCTCCACAGAGTTGTGCCAACGTCGGTACGAATCATCCTGCGCAATCTCGAGAGACGGCCGGCGAAGGCGATGGTCTCAATCTTCGGCATTGCGCTCGCCGTGGCGCTGCTCGTCGTCGGTTTCTTTCTTTACTTTGACACCATCGAGCGGATCATCGAAGTGCAGTTCAATCAGGTCCAGCGTGAGGACGTTTCCGTCGCCTTCAACGAACCGCGCTCGTCGAGTGTCAAATACGATCTCGCGCATCTTCCGGGCGTGATCAGTGTCGAACCTTACCGCGCTGTACCTGCACGAATTCGGTTCCAACACAGAAGCCGCCGCACCGCGTTGCTCGGGCTTGAATCTGGAGGCGACCTGCGCCGGATCGTGGGCGAAGATTTTCAGCCGGTAAGCCTGCCTGCGGACGGGTTGGTGCTGACGACAAAACTTGCCGAGATTCTTGGAGTCGAACCCGGTCAAAGCGTCAGGGTCGAGGTGCTCGAAGGAGAGCGGCCGGTACGTGACATTGTCGTCGCGAACACAGTCGACGAGTTGACCGGCCTTTCAGCATACATGGACCGGCAGGCTTTGAATCGGCTCTTGCGGGAAGGCAGCACGAGCAGCGGCGCTTTCATGATGGTTGACTCACCGGCGATTCCCGACCTGTATTCGCGTCTGAAGCAGACGCCGGCGATTAGCGCGGTATCGATTCCCTCAGTCGCGCTGGCGAATTTCAACGACACGATCGCGAGAACCATCAACGTCTCGACGGCATTCCTGATCGGGTTTGCCGTCATCATCGCCTTCGGCATGGTTTACAACGGCGCGCGCATTGCGCTCTCGGAACGCGGGCACGAGCTTGCCTCTTTGCGAGTGCTGGGTTTCACGCGAGGCGAGATTGGTTTCATGTTGCTCGGCGAGCAGGCGGTGCTGACTCTGATCGCGATACCTGCCGGCATGGCGTTGGGATATGGCATTGCCGGATTGATAACCGTGGTGATCGATACCGAGCTGATCCGTTTTCCACTTGTTGTCAGTGCCAAGACATACGCATTGGCTTTTCTGGTCGTGGCTGCATCCGCGTTTCTTTCCGGCTACCTGGTGCAGTGGCGGCTGAGGCGCCTCGATCTCGTCGCTGTTTTGAAAACTCGAGAGTGAATATCGATATGAAACGCATTCTGAACGCACTGATTCTGGTTGTTCTTGCCGCCGCGGTGATAGCGCTGCTGACGATGTGGCTGCGGCCGACACCGGCCCGAGTTGATACCGCCAAAGCATCGCGTGGTCCAATGCAGGTCACGGTTGACGGTGAAGGGAAGACTCGCGTACGCGATCGTTATGTCGTGGCGACTCCGGTGGCGGGACAGTTGCGACGCATTCCTCTTCGTCGAGGCGATGTCGTGAAGCGTGGACAGGTAATCGCGCAGATCGATCCATTGCCTCTGGCGCCGCTCGATCCGCGACAACGCGCGGAAGCAGTTGCTCGTGTCAGTGCCGCTGAAGATGCGAAGCGCGAAGTCGACAGGATGATCGATCGCAGCAAGGCAATTTATGACCAGGCACTCCGGGAGTGTGACCGTTGCGAGCAGTTGGTCAGCAGTGGTGTTGTTGCCCGTCAGGAGTTGGAACGAGCGCAAACCGCGGTCACTACGAGCTTTCGCGAATACGAAGCCGCGACGTCCAAGGCCGCAAGCGCGGCGCATGAAGTCGAGGCCGCAGCCGCTGCGTTGCTGGCGCTTAGCCAAGGTCAGAGACCCGCGGCGCCGGCTGTGAAGGTCCAATCGCCGATCAGCGGAAAGGTGTTAAGCGTACTCGAAGAAAGCGAACGCGTTGTCACCGCCGGCGCTCCGTTGTTGGAACTCAGCTCTCCGGCAAAGCTCGAGGTAGTGATCGAGTTGCTTTCGACCGACGCCGTCAAGATCAGTCCCGGGGCGCTTGTAATGATCGAGGGATGGGGTGGTCCGGAAGCACTCGAAGCGCGGGTGAGATTGATCGAACCGTCGGCTTTCACGAAGGTCTCAGCGCTGGGTATCGAAGAGCAAAGAGTGAATGTGGTCGCCGACCTGACAACACCTTCAACCGTGCTGGGCGACGGCTATCGCGTGGACGGTCGCATTGTTGTTTGGAGTGCTGGGGATGTGTTGAAAGTGCCGGTCAGCGCTCTCTTTCGCCGCGGCGAGAGCTGGAGTTTGTTCGTGGTGGAGAATGGCGAAGCGCAGTTGCGCGATGTTGAAGTTGGTCAACGAACGTCATTCGAAGCAGAGATCAAGGCAGGACTGGAGCCAGGCACAGAAGTAATTGTTCATCCGTCGAACCAGATCGCGGATGGCACACGTGTCGTGTCGGGCACAAGCATTGCCTCCAGATGAACGTACAAAGGAGAGTTCAAATGAAAACGAAAGAGATCCCAAGAGAAGAGTGGGGAACATTCTTCGATAACTTCAGCCGCCAACACGAGGGATGGCTGGCGACGCTGGAGATTCTCGGCGCCGAAATCGGAGCGCAGGTCGAAGAACGAGAACTGCCTCTCAAAGGCATTGTAGATGAATGGGATGAGGTCGAAGGCAGTGAGATCATGATCATGGTCGGAATGAAGCCGGACGATCACATCACGCATAGGATTGGCAATGCCACGCAGGTGAGTCTGGAACAAACGGACGATGGCACTGATGCCGCCCTGGCAATTAAGTCAGCAGATGGAACCACGTCGCTCCTGCGTTTTCGCAAGCCGATGCTGCCGGAGCTGGTGGAAGGAATGGTGCCGCAACTTTCAGCACGGCCGGTTGCAGAGAAGCAAACGCATTGAAGTTGTTTGTGTAGAGAAATCGGACAATCGGACGCCGGCGTTGCCGCAAACATTTACTTCATCACCAGCACGCCGGCGCCGCGAATGGAATCATTCTTCAGTGCAATCAGTGCATCGTTAGCCTGATCGAACGAAAAGGTTTGTATATGCGTGCGGACGGGAATCCGCGCGGCCTCTGCCAGAAACTCGCGGCCATCTTCCCGTGTGTTGTTGGCGACACTTCGCACGACTCGCTCTCCATAGATAAGTGAATAGTCGAACGAAGGTATGGGGCTCATGTGAATGCCCCCTAGAACAACCGTGCCGCCTTTGCGTATGGCTTTGAGTGCGACGGGGACCAGTTCTCCGGCCGGCGCAAAGATGATTGCCGCGTCAAGTTTGACAGGCGGTTCGTCAAAGGTATCACCAACCGAGACCGCGCCGAGTTCGCGCGCCAGTGCCTGGTGTCGTTCCCGATCACGTGTGCAGACGTAGACCTCAGCTCCACGCGCGCGTGCTAGTTGAATGCAGACATGGCCCGCGGCGCCGAAGCCATACAGACCCAGCCGCGCGCCTGTCCAGTCACTCGGATTTAGTCCGGTCAAACGCAAACAGCGATAACCAATTATTCCAGCGCAGAGCAGAGGCGCGGCTTGGACGTCCTCGAAGTTGTCGGGCAAGCGATAGGTGAACGCCGCGGGCGCGACCATGTATTCTGCATAGCCACCATCAACGGTCCAGCCCGTGAACATCGCCTGCTCGCATAAGTTTTCCTGGCCCGTAAGACAGAACGCACAGACGCCACACGTCCGATTGAGCCATGCGACCCCGACGCGATCGCCGGTCATGAAGTCTTTGACTTTCGAACCCATCGAGATCACGCGGCCGACGACCTGGTGCCCCGGAATTAAAGGTGAACGACGAACAGCCAACTCGCCTTCGACGACGTGTAAATCTGTTCGGCAAATGCCGCACGCGGCCACTTGCAAAAGCAGTTCGTCGTCGGCAGGTGTCGGAACCGGCACGTCGGCGCGGTTGAGTGGCCGGTCACGAACCGCAGCCGGCTTATCTAGAATCCAGGCCTGCATTTGATTTACCTGACGCTTTTAATCAGTACGCTTTTGCTGTTGCGAATCGATAAAGTTTAGCCTCCTCGTTTGCAATAACAAGCGTCGTTTTGATTGCAGTGTCCGGGTTTAGCGAGATTGAAGCAATGCCTTGTTCGACGAGCCAGCGCGCGAAATCCGGAAAGTCTGACGGCGCCTGGCCGCAGATGCCGATTGGTTTATGTGCACGACGGGCTTCGCCAATTACTTCTGCGATCATGTTCATCACTGCGCGATCGCGTTCGTCGAAGAGATGCGCAACGGTCCCTGAATCCCGGTCGATTCCCAGGACGAGCTGCGTCAGATCGTTGGAACCGATTGAATAGCCGTCAAACACGCGAAGAAACTCGTCTGCTTTTACGATGTTCGATGGAAGCTCGCACATCCCGTAGATTTGCAAACCGTGCTCACCTTGCTTGAGACCATGTTGGGCCATCACGTCGATCACTTTTTTCGCTTCTTCTACAGTACGGCAGAACGGAATCATGATCTTCATATTCGTCAGGCCCATATCTTTGCGTACCCGCAACAGCGCGGCACATTCAAGTGCAAACCCGTCGGCGTAACGTTCGTCGTAATAGCGCGAAGCGCCGCGGAAACCGAGCATCGGATTCTCTTCAACCGGCTCAAACTCTGCGCCGCCGAGTAATCGCGCATATTCATTTGTCTTGAAATCGCTGGTGCGAACGATCACGGGTTTCGGATAAAACGCCGCCGCAATCCGTCCTACACCTTCACTGAAACGACGAATAAAGAACTCTCGTGGCTCTTCCGAGCCAATCCGTGCAGCGATTTGTTGTACGGTTCCGGCATCATTCAGGTTTGGATAACGAGCCAGGGCCATCGGATGGATGCCGATGTGGTTTGTGACTATGAACTCGGTGCGTGCGAGTCCAACTCCGGAGTTCGGAATGAATGACGTCTGAAATGCTTTGGCCGGATCGCCTATGGTAAGCATAACCTCGGTGAGCGTTGGCGGCACCGCCGCGGCGTCGATCTTTTCGATCTCAAACTCTGCGCGCCCGGCATAAACGTGGCCTTCAGAGCCTTCGGCACAGCAAACCGTGACTTCGTCGCCGTCGTGGAGCAGTTCCGATGCGTTACCACATCCGACGACGCACGGAATACCAAATTCGCGCGACACGATGGCCGCATGCGCCGTACGTCCGCCTTGATCTGTCACTATCGCTGCAACTCGGCGCATGACCGGTTCCCAATCAGGATCCGTCAACCGCGCGACCAGCACATCTCCCGCCTGCACCTTTCCCAGATCCGCCACGGTGTGCACGACGCGTACAGGTCCAGTGCCGATCTTTGCTCCGATTGCTTGTCCCGTAGCGAGCAGTCGCGGAGGCGAACTCTTCAGGCGATAGACTTCCGCGATCGCTGTTTGCGGTTTAGCGGAATGAACAGTTTCGGGCCGCGCCTGAACGATAAACAATTCGCTCGTGGTCCCATCTTTGGCCCACTCGATATCCATCGGTTGGGGCTTGCCCGCGGCTCGCGAATAATGGTCTTCGATTAAGCAGGCCCAGTTTGCGAGCTTGAGAACCTGTTCGTCGCAGAGTGAAAACCTTTGACGATCTGCAAGCGGCGTGGACTCGTTTCGCGTTGTGCGGCTGCCATCGCCATAGACCAGCCGTACTTCTTTCGTGCCCAGGTTTCTGCCGATGATTGCCCGAAAGCCATTCTTGAGAGATGGTTTGAAGATGGTCCATTCATCGGGAGTCACTACACCCTGGACCACGAACTCGCCCAATCCGTAGGAACTACTGACCGTCACAACATCGCGAAACCCAGTTTCCGGGTCCAGTGTGAAGATCACTCCGGAACTCGCTTTGTCGGAGCGCACCATTGGCTGAACGCCGACAGAGATCGCTACCTTCAGGTGATCGTAACCGAGCCTGGCGCGGTAGCTGATTGCGCGATCGGTGAACAGCGAAGCAAAGCACTGGTGCACTGCACGCAATAAACCGGCATGGCCGCGTACGTTGAGAAACGTTTCGGCTGCTCCCGCGAATGATGCTTCGGGCAAATCTTCCGCAGTTGCAGATGAGCGCACGGCGAGTTCCGGTTCGCGGTCCAGGCGCTTACACAGTCGCTCATAAGCAGTGATGACTGCTTCGCGTAATTCGGCCGGCAGAGGCGTATCGAGCACGGCGACGCGTGCTGCATGCCCGCGAGCGCTCAGCTCGTTTACGTCTTCGACATCGAATTCCGAGAGTAGAGATCTCAGCTCGTATTCGAGTGCGCGTTCCTGAAGCAACGCGCGATACGCATCGGCGGTGGTGGCAAAGCCGTCGAGCACGCCGATGCCTTTTGGCTTCAGCGCATTGAAAAGTTCACCTAGTGATGCGTTCTTGCCTCCGACCAGCGGCAAGCTCGTTAGCGAGATCTGGGAGAAATCGAGCGTGTAGGTAAGATGCTTTTTCATGGCTTTTTCCTGGTACTCCTTCAAGCTCACAAACTGTGACAATAAGTAGCAATGTGCATACCCACCGGGGCCGGGCACGTAAAACAGATTGCCTGGCGCTGCGCCACCTCTGAAGGACGGCAAACTCCCCACGCAAGTGCGGAAAACTCCGCAGTTTTGTCGTTGAAAAGACCCGTAAACGCAGGCAGGGAAAGTGAAACGGCTGGCATACGCCGTGCACTTTGGGAGCATTCCGAAAGGAAGGGAGAACTACGTCATGAAAATTCTATTGGCAGTTGATGGGTCAGCCTCCAGCAACCAGGCCATAGCGGAAATCATCAGGCGTCCCTGGCCTGAGCAGACCGAAGTCAAAGTCATTACAGCCTATGAAGTTCCTTTCACGGCGGGAATCGAGCCCTGGGCTGCGGGCCCAATGTACTTTGACGATGTCCGGAATGCTGCTTCGTCCGCCGCGAATTCAGTTCTCGAGCATACTTTGACGAAACTGAGATCCGCGCCGGCAAACAAACTGAAGATCACTGGTGAGGCACTCCAGGGCTCGCCGAAGCAGGTGATTGTAGAAGTTGCAGAACACTGGGGCGCCGATCTAATCGTGATGGGATCGCGTGGACTGGGCACCTGGACTCGATTGTTACTTGGCTCTGTGTCGAATGCCGTCGTGCATCACGCGAAGTGCTCGGTTGAGATCGTCCGCTGAGACGCGCGCGGGATGTAAGCAGGCAGACCGAGCTGACAGGAATGGAGGTGGAAGCGTGAGAAACATCCTGCTATGTCTTTCACTCCTCATCGTTGCCGTACTAACGGCGAGCGCACAAACTCAATCGTTCTCAAGGGAGGGTGTTGAGTTTGAAATGGATTTTTCCTCGGCATCGTGGCGAGCGCTTACGCGTGTCGATGTGCACGACCATGTGGAATTCATCAACGGCACAGACAAGCGTAATGGCTATTTGCGTTTACGTAAGAAACTGGTTGCACCCGGTACTAACGCGGCCGCTTTGTTTGCTGAAGACGAGAAGTGGGACTTGAGCCGGTTGACTGGCTATGTAGTTTGTAGTGGAGGCAAGGGAACGGAGTTTAGTGGCCGTTTGAAAGGAACCTGGTATTCGTACGAATTCGTCAGGGACGGAACGAATATGGATGGGCGGCTCTACTACTTGCAGGTTGATAACCGCACTTTCTACGTACTTCACTTCACAGTTGCGAGTGAGAGGCTTGCGCGGCTCGGGAGTGAAATGGACTTCATCGCCCGCAGCTTTCGGTTGAAGTAGTTTTGCTTGTCAGAACCGGGCCTTGCGGCAAAAGTCGGTTTCATTCACACCGGGCTTTAGCCCGGTGCTGGAACGGAACCCATCAGCAGAAAACCGTTTCGACGGTTTTCTCGATTCGCCAGGGAGACCGGTGTCTCAACAACTCGGGTCTTCGCAGTTAACCTGCGGCTCGAGCTTCGTTTCTGTTCTGATTGAATTGGCGATCAAGCAGTGTTTCTCGGCCTTCTCGAAGATCCGCAGTGCGCGTTCAGTATCCCGACTGTGTTTGACCACGA
>DASUPR010000027.1:0-10938 GCA_036281015.1 Pyrinomonadaceae bacterium | reverse complement strand
GAGTCGTCGCCGGTGTCGCGAACGGTGAATGTAAAGCTGTCAGGTCCGGCGTAGTTCGGATTCGGCGTGTAAGTCAAATTCGCGCCAGTGCCGGAAAGAGTGCCGTGTGCAGGACTGGCTGTGACTTCAAAAACGAGGTTCGCGGCCGCCGTTTCGAAGTCGTTGCCCGTTAACGTGATCGAAACGGGCGTGTTGCTGTTCGTCGTGACAGACTGACTATCAGCAACCGGCACGTCGTTCACCGGAAGGACTACTATGCTCACGGTCGACGTGTTCGAGTTGTTACTGCCGTCGTTGACGCGGAAAGTAAAACTATCCGCGCCGTGGAAGTTCGCCGCCGGCGTGTAAGAGAATACTGGTCCATCTCCCGACAATACACCGTTTGCCGGACCTGAAACGATCGTGTAACTAAACGTCGCGGAGAGATTCGGACTCACCGCATTCAGCGTGATCCCAACCGGCACGTCTTCATTCGTCGTTGCGCCCTGATTCTCAGTTCCGGGCGGATTATTTCCGTCAACGCCAGCCTCGATCGAGTTTTCGATCGCATCCGGCACGTTGGCGAAGAAGTCGTAACCCGTAAGCGCTTCGACTGCATCGACCGTGGTCAGATACGCGTGCCAATCGCTGTTGATGCTGTTGTCGTTCGGCATGATCACGGCGATGGTTCTCGTCGCTGCACTCACACGCGAAACGTCGCCGTCGCCCGCCGGCAGCACCAGCGCAACTTTCCACGTAAACGCCGGAACAGTCACGTGACCATTCGCGATCGTGTTCGCGGGACCGTTGTCACCCGAACCGCCAACGCCCGCTGGACCAGCAACGATGTAAACTTCGTTCGGTCCCAGCAACGTGCGCAGGAAGTTTTCGAGATCCGCCCACGGACCCTGATTGTTGTTTGGCGCTTGCGGCACCATGTTCGACATCAGGAACGTCTCCTGGTTGAGCGGGATCGAAGCCGGGTTATCGCGGTCGGCGTTCGGTGTCATGTGACCGCGATCGAAACCGGACGCGAAGTAGTCAGTCGACTGCACGCGATACCAGTCAGGCGACACAGCCGGATCGGCACGGAACGTGTCTGTGCGCGGCAAGCTGCCGGTCCAACCACTTTCCAGGTGCCAACTGACCCAATTCGGCGTGCCTTTGTCGCGGTTGTAGGACAGCGAGAACGACGGCTTGTCCATTAAGTAGTTGTTTGGCTGCGTTAGGTCGACAACGGCGTTCGACGGATTACCCATCGCCAGGTGCACGCTTGGCGGATGCGGCGCCAGCGCGCCTGCCGCAACGACCGTGAACGTCCACACATGGTCCGCAAAGAGCGTGTCAGTGTTTGGCCCCGCGTCGTCGAAGTCCTGATCGTGAACGTTCGAGTGTACGATCGTGACCGTACACTGCTCGCCAAACTGGAAGCCGTTGTTCGGCGTGATGTGATAACCCTTCGAGCTGTTGTACGAAGCGACAGTCGCGTTGTTATGCGAGCCGGAGACTGTACAGGTGATATCGAACCACGAGCCAACCACGTCCACCGGTTCACTGAAATCAACCGTGACGGTCGCATCGTACGGCGTGTTGAATCCGTCAGAGATCGGATCGGTGCCCGCGACCCATGGTCCAAGCTCGACGATCGGCGCGGTGCGGCGCGGATTCGGCGTAGCGGTCTGGAAGTCGTTGCCGTTTTGATTCGTGTCCTGCGAGCCGTTGAGCTTTCGGAACAACGCGCTTGTATTGCTCGGCGCCGGCGCACGCGCGCCGCCCTCAAAACAACTGGCCGACGTTCCGTAACCAACAAAGTCGACGATGTCCGGATCGACGCCGTTCGGACAACTGCCACTCAGCGAAATCGAGTTACTGACGAGCGCGATCTTGCCAGTCGTTGCGCTCATGTTGATGTCGCCTGAAATATTCGGCAATGCAGACAACGGCGCACCGTTCGCGCCACCTGACGCGAACGCGACGAGGAAGTATTCACCCGGAGCGATCGTGCCGCCGAGCGGTTGTTTGTTGGTCCAACTCGTCCCCGCGGCGGACGCATATTGCAGCGACCAGCCGGCGAGATTGAACGAGACTCCGGTCGGGTTGTAGATCTCGATGTAATCGTTTGTGAACGTCGCGCCGGTGTTTCCGCCGCCGCCATAAAGCTGGCTGATCACGAGATGGTCCACCGGAGGCGGTGGCTGCTGGACGGTCAAACTGATCGAGCCACTACCACTGCGTGACTGTGCATCGCTGATCGAGAATGGCAGCGACTTCGCGCCCGGCGAAGTGAGCGCCGCAACAACAGCAGTGCAAGTAAACACGTTGTCGCCCGCGGCCGTGTCGCCGCCGCTCAAGCCATCGTCAAAGAACTGTTGATTCGCAGATCCGCCAATCGAGGAAAGGTCGGCTGTAACACTCAGGCCCGTGCTCGAAGGATTCGTTCCCGGCGTGACCGCGACGGTTAATGTCGACGACTCGCCCGGCAAGACGGAATTCGGGTTTGCATTGCCGACGCCGGACGGATTTGTCGCGACTGCGCCGCCGATTCCCAGGATCGAAACGTTGTCGATGGCCAGCGCGGGTGCGTTCGTCGACGTGCTGCCCGTAATAACTGAATAGTTCCAAACGAGAAAGACGTTGGCACCGTTAGCGACCGAGACGTTCAGTGTTTTGTTGCTGACTGAAACCGTCGCGCCCGGAGCATTTGCGAAGCCACTGTTATCCGCATCTGGCGCGAAGCTGGTGAAAAAGTCCGGACCCGCATTGGTCCATGAATTACCGTCGAGTGAATAGAAGAGTTGATAGCGGAAGCCGGCCGGGTTTGAACCGTTGCGATATTTCTCGACGTCGTAAGAGATCTGTAGACCCGTCAGCGGGCTGCCGGTGTTGTTGACGAGTTGCGCATAAAGGTTGCCGCTGACTGTCGCGGTGCCGGATGAAAGAAATCCGGGTGCGCGATCGGAGTTGCCTAAAGCAGTGGTGCCGGCGCCGAAGTTGTAACTGCCGTTTGCGGCAGTCGTAGACAAGTTAGCGCCGCCGACACGCAATGTTTGGTTGGTGGCTGTCAGGAATGAACTGATAGCTCGAGGTGTTGAAGCCGTTGATAGTCGAAAGTCGACAGGCAGATTGGAAGGTGTGGGACTCGACAACGGAATGCCCATGCTGTCGAAGTTTTGCGTGTAAGCGACCGACGTTGAAAGAGAGATGGCAGCGAACGTGACATAGACCGAGACGAGTGTGACAACGGCGACGGTAACTAACACGCGCCACGTTCTGCTCAATGCTGGTCTATGGGGTTTTTGCCGTCGGGTGCGGCGAAGCTTGGCTGCGGACTTACGCGCGAACATTGTTGGTATCCCTCCCAAACACTTGTGACGTTGAGACGTACTTTGGAGAGGTATACCGGCAGGACAAATTTCATGGCCGGTAAGGGCCAATCAAGCTTTTACCAGTTCAGCGAACGGCGGGTCAACAAGCAAAAAAGGGTTTTGTGGGCCAATGACAGGATTCAAGTCAAGGTGACAAACATCGGTCACGCGTTCGGTCACTTTGGTGGTGAAATTTGGGAAAGCCGCTGTGTCTTGGTGGGCATTTTGGGGCACCACCGAGACACAGCGACCTTAAAGGATGGTCCTACTTCACCTGGAACTGGACCGTGTGGAGCACGGGATCAGTACCGGCTGTGAAGTGGAGGTTGTAGACGCCGGTGCCGAGCCCCGTCGTCTTCAGGTTGAAGATGTAGAAACCGTCATCGAACCGGAAGTTGTTATCCGGATTTGCATTACCTGCCGCGATCACCTCACCGATGGAAGTGCTCGACACCAGGCTCACGCCCGTTGCGTGAAGCACGATATCCGGCGACGACACGTTGTTGCCGTTGGCGTCGCAGAGCTGGATCTTGATCGGATACGTAGCTCCGCTCTTCACAGCTTTCGTCGGATCGTAGAGGAGACAGATGTTGAAGGTCACAGTGAGCGTGGCAGTGTCGCTGCTCGCAGCCGTGCTTGGACCACCACTGAACTCTCCGGTGATCGTCAACGTTTGCGGTAACGTTCCACCCGGCAGAATGTAGTTCGCCGTTGCCACTCCACCGCTGACATTACCAACAACCGGCAAGCCCACAACCGCATTCGCAGCGTTGCGAACGGTGAACGTCACAGTGCCTTCGTTCACAGTGCCGGCCGCGGTGCTTACGTTCGCAGTCAACGTGACGCTTTGATCAGATGCACTGAACACAGCAGTCGCGTCAGACACGGTCGTCGTTGTCGCGGCGTTCGGGAACTTGAGATACACGATTGGCATATCGTGATCCGAGTTCCGCTCCGGCCTGGTGGCATCGTTCAGGAACAACGATCCCGGTACTTCAGGGAAGTCTGCGTTGTTGCGGGCGATGTGATAACGCTGGACGAGCGAAGCCGCAACTGTGTTGAGCAGCATGTGGTCGATCGCCTGTGGCGTACCTTCGAAGATGAAGCTGTATCGCTGATCCGCCGGCAGCGTGTCCGTCAGGTTGATGTAGTCGGGATTGACGAGATCCGGGCTCGCGTCGACGACGATCTGATCGTCCGCGGTCGGAGAGCCTTTGATCGTGGCGATCGGATCGGTGTAGCCGTCGCTGAATTGATAGGCGTTGTAGTCGCCGATCGAAAGAACAGGGACTCCCGGGTTGTCTGTTTGCAAATCCTGCAAAAGATCAGCCAGGAACTCGCCCTGCGCTTTGCGCTTCGCGCGAACGCGTATGCCTTCGGCGCCGACAACCTCGATGTCGATGAACGAACGAGTGTGGTTCACGACAATGATCATTTCACGCGGGTTGAGCGTTGCTGCGTCAACCGTCGCGCGCAACACGAGCGGCGGACGATCGTTGAGCAACGCTGGGTTGCCGGTGTTGGGATCGATGAACGTGTTGCAGTTCGCGGCCGTGCCGTCGCAGCCGGGCTGTTCGATCTGCGTGACGCTATCAATCTGGACGCGCGATGTTTTCACGAGGAAGCCAACGTCCTGATCGGCGTCGCCGGCTTCGTTGTCAGCTTCGATCAAACGCGCCTCGTAGTGAACACCGGAGATGCTTTCGATCTCCGCGGCCAGTGCTTGCAGCCCGCTGAGCTCGAAGATCTCGATGGCGCCGATAACGTCAGGCAAGTGCAGCACGTCGCGGATCGCGAGTGCGGCCTTGCGGCTTTGAGTGGCGGCGTTGTTGAAGTTCTCGATGTTGAAGCCGGCAACAGTAACTTCTCCCGCCGCTGGCGTGGGTACCGGCACCGCACTCATGTTGGCCGACCGAGTCGGCGTTGTTTCCGGCAACACTTTGTAATCGCCGAAAGTGAAATCGAGTGGACCAGTGACGTTCGAGATCGTCACGTTTGAAGTGACGGAGAAGACGGTCGAACCGGCCAAACCGTCGCTGTCGATCATGATCCGCTCGGGGTTCTTGTCCCAAATCGGAATGCAGCAATCGGGCGTGCCGGAAGTCGGATCCGGCGGGATCGGCAAACCGGCTTCGATACCGGGTTCGCGCATTGGCCGCGCGACGCCCTCGAGCACGGTGAACGTCTCGCCGAACTCGTTGGTCGGCGCAACCGATACGAGCGTGTCGGCGTGCATGCGCATGCCTTCGAAGCGCTCGAGCTGATCGATTGGACCAGCAGGACTGAGAATCGTTGTCGTCAACACGATAGGCGCCGGTAGCGGATTGCCACTCGTGTGAATCACGACGTTACTGTTGCTCGAAGAGATTTGAGTCAGCGTGAAAAACTCGGTCGCTGTTCCGGTGACGGTAACAGCATCGCCGACGGCCGCTGACGGCGAAGCGCCAGTGAAAACAAAGATTCCTTCCGACGTGTTCGGGTCGGCATCGATCACGGGATCCTGCATGAAGAAACCATTTGACTTGCGAGCCGTGACGACACCGGAAGTAATAACGCCCAGTCCTGCAAACGGTGAAACAGCGCCGTTGCCCTGGACGTCATGAATCGCAGCGACGACCGGTGGCGGCGGACAATTGTTAACCCCATCCGGAGTTGGTGTGCGGGCAACGTAGGTGCTTGTATTACGCGCACCGCCATCACCGTTTGGACAACGGCCAATGGAAGCAGTCGTGCTATCGCCGGCTGCAGTTTCGTCTACTTGCGGTTGGCCCGCGTTCAGGAGCACGAGCAATCCGGCGTCATCGGCGTCGTTAGTGTCGTAGACGACTGCGTCGCGCAGATTCGCGGTGGTGATTGGTGTGTTCGTCGGGAAGTTGCTGGCATTGGCCGCGTAGAGGGCCACTGCATCTGCACCGTTCTGCAACGTGTCGTTCGGGAAGATGAGATCGACGCCAGCTACCGCGGCGTTGCCGATTGTGAAATAGCCTGCGGCGTTTGTACTGAAACCGTCGAGGTCGATTGCACGATATGAAAGATCGTTTGAACCGTTGAAGAAGACGACTACGAGACCGGTGAGCGAGGTGTTGCCCACGCCACCGTCGTAAAGTTCGACAAACTCCAATGTGTCTGTGCCGGCAGTGTCGGAATCGAGCTCGTTGATGATTACGTTGTTGGCAACGACCGGCGGCGCGGCTGCCGTTGTGAATGAGAAGACGAAGTTTGCCGCCATTTGATCCGGTGGATCACTGACGTCCTGATCCGTGATCTGGTTTGCGACCACCGTTACCGTGCAAGTGGTGCTGAACGGCAAATCTACAGTCGGATCGAGTGTGTAGATTGTCGCCGGTGAAGAGCTTTGCGTGAAAGTCTTTGGTGTTCCGGCCGGGCACTCGAGTGTGAACGCGCTTGCCGTTGCGTTAACGCTCTCGCTGAACGTGATCGTGATGTTCGTATCCGCGGCGATATTGGTCGCGCCATTCGCGGGAGACGTGTTCAGCACGGAAGGCGCGCTATCGCCCGCGCCAAAATTCTGTCCTGTGTTGGGAGAGTTTTGCGTGTTCGCGATCGGAGTGGACCAGGTAAAGTCACCGTACGTTGTGCCAGTGCCTTGAAGCTGGAGCGATTGGCCGATGGGCGTCGTGCCGGGTTCTGTGACACCGATATCGGTGCACGTCAAACCCGAAGCCGTTTCGTTGAGGGCTGTAAAAGCTCCTCCATAACAAAGGAACTGAACGACTGTGTTTGAAGGATTGATTAGCGCAATACCGTCAGGGTTCCCGTTTTGTATTCCGTTGACTGCATAAGATAGCGAAACCGTTCCATACCCACCTTGTTGTGACGGGATGGTGCCGGACAAGGCGTCGTTGTCGTAACGTAGTCCGTTGGCGCCGTTGTAGAGTTCGATTCGCCAACCGGTCAGATTCGTGCCTGCAGGACCAGCGATTTCGATAAACTCTCCGGTGTCGGTGCTGGCGTTGTCGTAATGAAATTCATTAATGAAGACGGTTGAACTGGAGCCCGGTATCGGCGCGGGCGCCATCGTTGCGACGTACCTTCGTGAGGCCACGCTGACGAGTAAAACAACTGCAATGGCAGCCATCACCACGAACAGAGTTCGTGTATAAGGTCTCAAAGGGGCAAGAGTCGGCATAAAAGAACCTTTCTAATCAAAATAAATACAACACTTTTCCGCACGTTTATTGAGAGGAATACCGGAGGTACCTTGAGGCCGGCAGGGAAATGTGCGTGCCTTTTATCAGTTCTACCGGGGTGGGTCAAGCCGCAAAACTACGGTATTCACGCTACCCCGCAGATTTCCCAAAGTCGTAACATCACATTCAACACGAAGCTGACAACTGCCCCTTAGAAAGGCATAATGCGTCTATCGGAGGAACACTTCTCGCCATTGATTATCCAGTCGATTGAACTGCGCGAAATCCGCCTGCCGCTGATCAACTTTTTCGAAACCAGCTTCGGCCGCACCACCGAACGCCGCATCGTGCTCGCTCGCGTACGCGACGCTGACGGCGCTGAAGGTTGGGGCGAATGCACAGCCGGCGAAGGACCGTTCTACAGTGACGAATGGACCGACAGCGTTTGGGACACGCTGTGCGAGTTTCTTGGTCCAATGGTGTTGGGCAAAGAGGTCAACAGCGCCGCCGATGTGTTTGCGTTAATGGAACCCGTGCGCGGGCATCGCATGGCCAAGGCCACGATCGAAACCGCGTGCTGGGACCTCGAAGCCAGGAAACTCGGCGTGCCGTTGTGGAAACATCTCGGCGGCACACGGCACGAGATCGCGTCGGGAGTCTCGATCGGAATTCAGGACACGCCCGAGATCCTGCTCGAGAAGATCCGCAGGGAAGTCGACGCCGGTTACCAACGAATCAAGATCAAGATCAAACCGGGTTGGGACGTCGACATTGTCGCGCGCGTGCGCAAGGAGTTTCCCGACATACGTTTGATGGGCGACGCCAACTCAGCTTACACACTCGCCGACGTGCCGCTCTTCAAAGAACTCGATCGCTTTGACCTGATGATGCTCGAGCAGCCGTTGGCCCACGACGACATCTTCGATCACGCGCAGTTGCAGCAGCAGATTCAGACGGCAATCTGTTTGGACGAGTCGATTCGCACTCCCGAAGATGCGACACACGCGATCGCGCTCGGTTCATGCAGGATCATCAACGTGAAACTCGGGCGCGTCGGCGGGCACACGCAGGCGAAGCGTGTCGAGCAAGTCGCGCGTGAGAATGATATTCCGGTTTGGTGTGGCGGCATGTTGGAGTCGGGCATCGGACGCGCGCACAACATCGCGATGGCGACGCTGGCTGGTTTCAGTTTGCCTGGTGACGTGTCGGCGAGCGCGCGTTACTGGGAAGAAGACATCATCGAGCCGCCGGTGATGGTGAGTTCGAAGGGAACGATTACGGCGCCGGACGCGCCTGGTATTGGATTCAATCTTAACCTCCCGCGCATCGACGCTCTGACAGTGCGCAAGCAAACGATCAATTTATGACGGGCCAACTTACATCCAATCTAATTTCAAAATCTCTCGCGCAACAGATCTTCGAAAGGTTTCAAACGAGGCAGGCGGATATCGAGTCGTTCATGCGGGCGCTGGTGGAAGTTGAGTCGCCGTCCGGGGATGAAGAGGGAAGCCGTGCGGTGGTTGATTTGATCGTGGACGCCGCGCGAAGTGTCGCTTGTGTTGATGGAGTTGAACGAGTGGACGTTCCCGGCTTTGGACAGCACCTGGTTATCAGAGCTTTTTCGAGCGAGGCCGATAACGGACAGGTTTTGATTGTCGGGCACACGGACACGGTTCATTCGCGAGGCTCGCTGGCGCAACGCCCGTGGCGAAGGGATGGCGAGAGGGCATACGGGCCGGGCGTGTTTGATATGAAGGCGAATTGCGCGCTGGTGATTGAAGTGCTGCGCACGTTGTGTGAGTTGAATGTGAAGCCGCAGTTCGGTGTGTCTATTGTTCTGACGTGCGATGAAGAAGTTGGCAGCGCGTCTGGCTGGCCGTTGATTGAACGAGTTGCGAAAGCGCACGAAACACGTTACGCGTTCGTGCTGGAGCCGCCCGCACCTGGCGGCCGCGTGAAGACCGGAAGAAAGGGAACGGGGATTTACGCGATCAAGGTTGAAGGCAGAGCGGCCCACGCGGGATTGGAGCCGGAGAAAGGCGCGAGTGCGATTCTCGAGTTAGCTCGGCAGACAGAACGGCTTCATGCGCTGAATTCGTCAGGATCGGGAATCACGTTGAACGTCGGCGTGGTCCGTGGCGGCACGCGATCGAATGTCGTGGCGGAGCAAGCGGAAGGCGAGATCGACGTGCGCTTTGCGACGGAAGCGGAGTCGCGAGAGATCGATCGAATCTTGTCTACACTCCAGCCGGTCGACGAGCGCACGAAAGTTTTTGTCTCGGGCGGCATCAATCGTCCGCCGCTCGAACGCACGCCGGCAGTCGTTGAACTGTTTGAAAAAGCGCGCAACATCGTGGCCCTGCTCGGTCTTGAGCTCGGCGAAGCGCAGGTTGGTGGCGCGTCTGACGGAAACTTCATCGCGGCGTTGGGTATTCCGGTGCTTGATGGACTCGGCATCAGTGGCGACGGCGCACACGCCGTTCACGAACACATCGAGGTGAATGATATCGCCCGCCGCGGCGCGTTGATTTCCGGTTTATTGCTGTCCGTTTAATACGATGCTGATTGCAACCTGGAACGTAAACTCAATTCTCGTGCGCATGCCGCACCTCATGCGCTGGCTCGACGACGTTAAGCCCGACGTCTTGTGCATGCAGGAAACGAAGTGCACGGACGACAAGGTGCCGGTTCAAATTTTTCAGGAACGTGGTTACCACTGCCATCTCTTCGGACAACAGTCATACAACGGCGTCGCGATTCTCACGCGC
This sequence comes from Pyrinomonadaceae bacterium, assembly GCA_036281015.1. Classification (GTDB taxonomy): domain Bacteria; phylum Acidobacteriota; class Blastocatellia; order Pyrinomonadales; family Pyrinomonadaceae; genus PSRF01. The sequence goes on along the minus strand of DASUPR010000027.1, from coordinate 675 downwards.
GGCGTTTGCGAGACGAGTCATCGCGGTTTTCCGAACGATGACGGCGCCGCCACGCAGGCACGTTTGATCACGACCAGCTTCAACGGCATCAACATCGTCAACGTCTACATCCCGAATGGACAAGCGGTCGGTTCTGACAAGTTTGTCTTCAAACTCGGTTGGATGCGACGTTTGCGCGAGTTCTTCGACTCCGTTTACGACAAGACAACGCCGGTTTTGTTGTGTGGTGATTTCAACGTCGCGCCGGAAGAACGCGACGTACACGATCCACGGCTCTGGACAGGCCGGATCATGTTCAGCGAACCCGAGCGCACTACGTTGCAGGACATCAAGGATTGGGGCTTCACCGACGCGTTTCGCTTACACACGGAGGAGGGCGGAAAGTTTACGTGGTGGGACTATCGCGCGGGCGCCTTTCGTCGCAACCTCGGACTGCGCATCGATCACATCTGGGTCAGCGATTCACTGGTTCCGCGCAGTGTCCGGACTTGGATCGACACCGAGCCAAGAAAATGGGAGCGCCCTTCAGACCATGCTCCCGTAATAGCAGAGTTTAGTTAAACAGAGATGACACGGATTTAGTTCGAAGTGAGCTCCGCGGTCTTCTCGGTAATATCTTTTTGCGCCCACTCGTTGTCGCGGCTTGCTTCGCCGGCCTTGGAGCGCTTCGCGGTT
>DASUPR010000026.1:0-6250 GCA_036281015.1 Pyrinomonadaceae bacterium | reverse complement strand
GTGCTGCCGTAATCGCAATCTGTTTGTCTTTGCAGAGGTTGGTGATGGTGATGATTGGATCAAGAAACGGACGGCTTTGACCGCGACTATTGAGCGTGATTTCCTCGCGTTCGGAATTCCGCTCCCTAAAGACCGTGAGTGGTGGAATGGCGACACAGACACTACGGCGGGTCGTTTGAAAATCTGGAGTACGTGATTCAGCATTGGCTTACAGATATTGGTGTGGCGGGCGCACGAAGCTATTGCAGGATGAACGCCGGAGGCTGGAGGAACAAGAACGAGCAGACGTTGAGTGGCAGCGTCGAGCGATTCAATGGTAGCTTACAGTTGCCGGGACAATCATTGGTTGGGTTATCGCCATACTGAGCCTTTTTGCCGCTATCCTCGCTCTTCAGAAAAAATAGATTCTCAATTTCAGATTAGGACATCTACCCAAACCAAACCTAACTTTCGTTGACAGTTTTTGCGCGCGCAGGCTAAGCTGTTATCCCGTGAATCAGACGGGCGACAATCCCCAAAAGCTCCCCAAATACACAACAGTCGCCATCATCCCCGCTCGCTTCGCTTCTACTCGTTTGCCAGGAAAAGCGCTGATCGATATTGCGGGGAAGCCGATGGTGTGTTGGGTGGCCGAACGTGCGCTCGCCGCGCGAAATGTGGACCGGGTGATTGTGGCAACCGACAGTGAAGAGATTGTGGACGCGGTTCGCCCACGAGGCATTGAAGTGGTGCTAACGAGTGCCCATCACACAAGCGGAACGGATCGGGTGGCGGAGGTTGCCGCTACGATTCCCGAAGCTGAGATCGTTGTGAACGTGCAAGGCGATGAGCCTTTGATCTCGCCGGAGACGATTGAAAAAGCTGTTAAGGTGATGGCCGCGGAAATGAATAAAGCCGCTGGCGCGGGGATCGTCACGACGTGGGAACCGATCGAGTCGAATGACGATCTGCTCGATCCCGACCTGGTAAAAGTTGTTGTTGACGACGATGACAATGCCGTCTACTTTTCGAGATCGCCGGTGCCTTATCCGCGCGATGCCGTCAAGCGGCACGGCTCGCCCGACGTTGCTCTCGCTGCTGAGCCGGAGCTGTTGAAGCTTTTTCGCAAGCACACCGGCCTGTATGTTTATCGCCGCGACGTTTTGCTCGAGTTCACCAAGTGGCCCCAAACGCAGCTCGAACGCATCGAAGCACTTGAACAATTACGCGCACTCGCGCACGGCGTGAAGATTAAAGTAGTCGAAGCGTGCACCACGTCAACAGGCGTGGACACGCCGGCGGATCTCGAGAAAGTAAGAGCGCAGCTTTTTCAAAACGCATGAACGACTGGATTGGACTAGCAATCATCGGTGTTCTCATTCTGTGCGGCCTGTTTGCGCTGTCGCGACTGGGCAAGCCATACGACGTCTCGAACGAAGAATTCGAACGGCGCGCACAGGAAGGGCCGGGGTTGCTGGGTGCGAGTCTCATCGGCCTGCAATCAGCACTCGATCCGTCGAAGCAAAAGTCAGTTGAAGTGATCGAGGATTTGAAGCAGGGCCGTTACGACGGCGAACAGGAATCGGGCGATCCGCCGGAAGCTGGATCGGCAGTTAACGAAGACGAAAACACCGAAGGGAAAGAACCGAATGCCTAAATACATCTTCGTCACTGGTGGGGTGGTTTCGAGTCTGGGTAAGGGCCTCGCGGCTTCGTCGATTGGCTGCCTGCTCGAGAGCCGCGGGCTTCGGGTCGCGCTCATCAAACTCGATCCTTACATCAACGTCGATCCCGGCACGATGTCGCCCTTCCAGCACGGCGAAGTTTTTGTCACCGACGACGGCGCCGAAACCGATCTCGACCTCGGCCATTACGAACGCTTCACTCACGCGCATCTTTCGCAGGCAAATAACTGGACCACCGGACGCATTTATCTTTCAGTCATCGAAAAAGAACGCCGCGGCGACTACCTCGGCAAGACGATTCAAGTCATTCCGCACATCACCAACGAGATCAAGGAAGCCGTGCGTAAAGTTGCGGAAAAAGACAAGCCCGACGTCGTGATCGTCGAGATCGGCGGCACGGTGGGCGACATCGAATCACTGCCTTTTCTCGAAGCCATTCGCCAAATGGGTAACGAAGAAGGCGCCGGCAACGCGCTCTTCATTCACGTCACGCTCGTTCCTTACATCGCGGCAGCCGGTGAACTGAAAACAAAACCGACGCAACACTCCGTGCGCGACCTGCGCGAGATCGGTATCGCGCCCGACATCCTTTTGTGCCGTTCGGAAAAACCGTTGTCACGCGATCTGCGCGGCAAGATCGCGCTGTTCTGTAATGTGAAAGAGTCGGCCGTGATCAGCGCGCAGGACGTCGACACCATCTACGACGTGCCGCTCGCGTTTCACGAGCAGGGGCTCGACGATCTGATCGTGATGCAACTTGGTTTGCACGGCCAGGCGCCGCAGGCCGATCTCGCGGAGTGGCGTAATCTCGTGGCGACGATCCGCGAACCTTCCGGCGGTGGAGCGTCGATCGCCATCGTCGGCAAGTACGTCGAGCTTGAAGATTCTTACAAGTCCTTGCGCGAAGCGTTGACGCACGGCGGGGTGGCCAACAACCTGCGCGTCGATGTTAAGTGGATCGAGTCGGAAGAGTTGATGGACGACGACTACGAAGATCGCCTGCGCGACTTCGACGCGATCCTCGTTCCAGGCGGCTTCGGCAAACGCGGTGTCGCGGGAATGATCCGCGCGATCCATTATGCACGCAAGACTAAGACACCTTACTTCGGCATCTGTCTTGGGATGCAAACGGCTTGTATCGAGTACGCACGTAACGTCGCTGAATTGAAGGACGCTGATTCGACTGAATTTGATAGCGACACGCCGCATCCGATCATTTTTAAACTGCGTGACCTGGTAAATGTCGAAGAGCTGGGTGGGACCATGCGTCTCGGCGCGTGGCTCTGCCGTCTCGCGCCTGGCTCACTCGTGCGCGACATCTACGGCGGCGCTGAAGAGATCAGCGAACGGCACCGTCATCGCTACGAATTTAATCCTGAATACCGGCAACGGCTCGAACGCGATGGACTAGTGTTCAGCGGCGTGTCGCCCGATGGCAAGTTTGTGGAGATGATCGAACTGCCGCGCGAGGTCCATCCGTGGTTCGTCGGTTGTCAATTTCACCCGGAATACAAATCGAAACCGCTCAATGCCCACCCGTTGTTTGCGTCGTTCGTCCGTGCTGCTTACGAGAATCGTTTGCAGTCAGAGACCTCGATGGAAAAGAATGGCGAGGTCGACCTGGTGATGCACGAGCGTGTGACTGCCACCAGTGGTGATTGATTGCAAACTAATAACGATCCACTCATCGATCGAACCCTCGACAACAAGTACCACCTCGAAGAACGTCTCGGCGAAGGCGGCATGGGCACGGTGTATCGTGCGCGGCACTTATTGATGGACCGTCCGGTCGCGATCAAGGTGTTGCATCCGCAGTTTGTCGATAACGAAGCTGCGCGTAGTCGTTTTCAACTCGAGGCGCGGGCGGCGGTGCTGTTGCATCACCCGAACGCCGTCTCGGTAACTGACTTCGGTCAAACCGGTGACGGCATGGTTTACATCGTCATGGAACTGCTCAACGGCAGCACGTTGCGCGAGATCCTCGCGAAGGAAGCGCCCCTCGAAACCGCGCGCGCGACGTCGATCATGCTGCAAACGTCTGCCGCAGTCGCCGCCGCACACAATGCGGGAATCATTCATCGCGATCTGAAGCCGTCAAACATTCTCGTGACGAAGAGCTCCGCGTCTCCCGCGATCGTGAAGGTGCTCGACTTCGGTATTGCGAAGCTTGCGGCCGGTGTGTTTGAAGACGAAGACGCGAGCGCGCTGACGTTGCCTGGGACGCCGATCGGTACGCCGCGTTACATGGCCCCCGAACAATACGAAGGCCGCGACCTGACACCCGCTGCTGATGTTTACAGTCTCGGCGTGATTCTTTACGAGATGCTGACCGGGATGGCGCCTTTCACCGGAGTGTCGCCAGTCGAGATCGCGATCAAGCACGCGAACGATACGCCGCTGCGCCCGCGCGAGATCGTGGCCGCGATTCCTGAGGACGTGGAAAGAGTCGTGTTGCATGCGCTAGAGAAACAACCAGAAGCGCGGCCGGCAAACGCTGAAGAGTTTCACGGCGAACTGCTCGAAACCGCGGAACGGCTCGGGCTGGAACACCACGCGCTCACCAGCGCGCCCGACATCAATGCTTTGCGCGGCGCGGGACTGGAATCGCCATCGGGCCGGCTGATCGTGGACATCGCGAAACTCCGCGAGACCATGGCCACCGATAAGACTGAGAAGAACAATTAACGTATACTCGCTCGGGAAATGGGCAGCATGAAGGCATTCTCAGTTGGTAACGTTACGTTTGGAGACGGCCGGCTCACGATCATCGCCGGACCGTGTGTGATCGAGAGTCCGGAGCACGCGCTGATGATGGCGCGCGAGTGTTCGCAACGTGCGCGGGCCGCGGGTCTCGACTATGTTTTCAAGTCGTCGTTTGATAAGGCGAATCGTTCGTCGATTCACAGCTTTCGGGGTCACGGAATGGAAGCCGGACTCGAAGTGCTGCAACGCGTCAAGGAAGAACTCGGCGTTCCGGTGCTGACTGACGTACACGACGTGTCGCAGGTTGAGCAGGTCGCGGCGGTCGCGGACGTGTTGCAGATCCCGGCGTTTCTTTGCCGCCAGACGGATCTGCTCGTGGCGGCGGCGAAATCGGGCAGGGCAGTGAACGTGAAGAAGGGGCAGTTTCTGGCGCCGCAGGATGCACGAAACATCGTCGACAAGGTTCGTGAAGCTGGTTGCGAAAAGCTTTTGTTGACGGAACGCGGCGCGAGCTTTGGTTATAACAATCTGGTTGTAGACATGCGTTCGTTCCCCATCATGCGCAGCTTTGGCGTGCCGGTGGTGTTTGACGTGACGCATTCGCTGCAACTGCCGGGCGGGCTTGGACATGCAACCGGCGGTCAATCGGAATACATCGAACCCCTCGCGCGCGCGGGTGTAGCTTGCGGAGTGGACGCGGTTTTCATGGAAGTTCACGACAACCCCCAGAAGGCGTTGTCGGATGGGCCGAACGCGTTGCCGTTGCAGCGCATGGAGCCGTTGCTGTTCATGATTCGCGACATCCACGAACTGGTGCGCGGCGCGACGCGAGATTAATCCACATTAGTTTCTCTTCATCTATGAAAACGTTTCTTTCACTGATCCTTCTGCTGTGCGTCTGCGCGCACGCCGGAGCGCAAACGACAGCGCCCGTGATCTGGCAGGTTAATTCGTTTGACATCGCGGCGACGGTGCAACAAGCCGAACGCGTGATTAATGCCGTCGCGACGTTGAATGCGACGAACGTCGGCGGCAGTACCGGACGGACGCTCACGGTTCGATTGAACTCAAAAGCGAGTGTGAAGTCGGTGGCGGTTAACGGCGCGGCGTCGACATTTCGTCCGGGCCCGGAACCGCGCGGCGACTTGCAACGAGTCGAGATTGCGTTGCCTGCGACCGTCGCGCCAAGCGCGTCGACGTCGGTAACCGTGACTTATTCGCTGCCGGTCGAGAGCAACACCGGGCTCTTGGCGATCAGTCCGATAGCGACGCAGTTTCTGCCGCTTTCGTTTTGGTATCCGATGCCAAACACGCCTTACACCGTGCGCGGCGCGGACACAGCGCCGTTTCGTTTGAGTGTGAATTTGCCAAACGTGATCTCTTCGGGTGTCGAAAAGAGCGGTGCGGGTGGATCGGTTTCTTTCGAACAAACACTTCATAGTCAGCCATTCTTCGTGCAGGGGGATTGGGACAAGGTTGAAGGCGCCGCTGACGGCAGAGGCATCAGCGTGTTGATGGAGAAGGGCATGGGCGCGGAAGAGCGCAAGCACGCCGAAGCGATCATTGCTTTCACCGGCGCTGCGCGAGCTTTCTTCGCTGGGATGTTTGGTCCAGCGCCTGATGTGCCCTTGCGTTTGGTGGCGGTGAGACGTGGCGCAGGTTTTAGCGACGGCGGCACGGTGCTGATCGACGCTGACGCGCTGCGCTTGCCGAAGATCGATGCGGCGACGGCAATGTCGGTAGCGGAAGACGTGGCGCGTTTGTGGATCGGTGGACAGGCGCCGGTGCGTGGCGAAGGCAGCGGCGTGTTGCGCGATGCGCTGGTGCGTTACCTCGCGACGCAGTTTTTGGAAAAACAGTTTGGCCGCGAAGCAGTGCAGTCG
>DASUPR010000025.1:0-18901 GCA_036281015.1 Pyrinomonadaceae bacterium | reverse complement strand
TCAGGTTGTAACGGCGCAGGAACCCTTCCTGCTCTTTGATCTGCCGTTCGTTGATTGGCGCGATTGACTCACCTTCGCCGGTGATCTCCGTCGTCACACCCATCATCACTTTGCTCATCGCGCGCGGATCGATCAGCAAGTACGTTTCAGACTGGCCCAGCATGTCGATAAAACCGGGCGCGACGACCAGCCCGCGAGCGTCGATGGTGCGAGCGGCCTTTTCGCGTGAGAGATCGCCGATGCGCACGATGCGATCGCCTTTGATCGCGATGTCGGCGTTGTAAGCGGGTTTGCCGGAGCCATCGATCACACGTCCATTCGTGATTAGCAAATCGTAGTCGTTTTGGTCGGTCACGGTTTTGGTTTTTAAGTCGTTCCAGTCAGAAAGCAGTTTTGATAACACCTTTTGTAGTTCTGCCGCGGCTTGAATCATCGGCTGTGTTGGTGGCAGATCGGCGCTTTGCAGCTGTTCCAGGAGGGATGAAAACCCGTTATTAAGACGCGTGAGATTGGGATCGCGAACGTCGATCGTACCGCCCGGCAGTCCGGGTGAAGTGACGTAGTTGATGCCGTCACCCGCGATTGCCGTGGCAGTTATTCTGGCGATATTGGAATCCTCGGGAAGCTTATCGCGAACGTTCCTGATCTCCTCGACCGTGTCGAACGTCTGCTGCATGCCGCGATACGCCTGTAGTGAAAGATCGAATTGCTGTTGCAGCCCGGCCGCGTCGGTTTTCACGCGCGGATCCATCTTCACGGTAAGCGGTTGCGTTTGTGACTTGCCGTTGGCCGTCAGTTTTACGGTGTACGTTCCCGGCAGCACTGATGGACCAAGCGGATAGAGTGGCGTGTCGCGATAGATCGCGGAGATTGGATAGCCGCGCGAAAACGCAGGCGGCGGCGCGTACTTCAAGTCCCAAACGAAACGCTGCACGCCGGCCTTTGCGGGTAAGACTTGCGGCGGCCGAAACCAGTAGGTCGGAACGGCGTAGTCGTTTGGATTCACTGCTATCGGTTTGTCGTCACTCGAATAACGACGCACGAGCTGATTGCGGCTGTCGAAGATCTCGATCGTGACGGGAGTCTTCGGATCTTCTTTAAAGGAGTAGTTGATGATCGCGCCGTCGGGCGGGTTCTGGCCCACCGGCTCTTCAGGAGGCAACGGCGTGTCGGTGTTCACGTTGCGCTTCACCCGATACGCGACTTGCGGCGCGAACAGATGCATCGCTGCGTTCGCCACGGAGGCGTTGATTTGTCGCAACGGCGTGATGTCGTCGAGGATCCAGAACGATCGGCCGTGCGTGCCGACGACCACATCGTCGTTATGCACGACCAGATCGCGAATCGAAGTCGCGGGCATGTTCAGACGCAGCGGCTGCCATGAGTCACCATTGTCCAACGAATAGAATACGGCCAGTTCAGTGCCGGCGAACAACAAGCCGCGTCGTTGCGGATCTTCCTTGACCGTGTTGACTGGTCCATCCGGTAGCCCGTTGACGATCTCTTTCCACGTCGCGCCGCCGTCAGTTGTGCGATAGATGTGCGGCTTTTGATCGTCGAGACGAATGCGATTCACGGCGGCGTAAGCTGTGTTCGCGTCGAAATGGCTCGCGTCGAGCTGCGAAATCTTGCTCCACGAGTCGATCGCCGGCGGCGTGACGTTCTTCCACGACTTACCGCCGTCACGCGTAACGTGGATCAAACCATCATCAGTTCCGGCCCAGATCGTGTTGATGTCTTTCGGCGACGGCGCGACTGCATAAATCACACCGCGCCGCGCTTGAGTCGCCATCTCCGGACGGCGAAACACACCGATACTCGCCGGCACGTCGGGCTTCTCGCGCGACAGGTCCGGGCTGATGATGTCCCAACTCACACCGCCGTTCGTCGTCTTGAACAGAACATTGCCCGCGAGATAAAGCACGCGTGGATCGACCGGCGAGAAGAGAATCGGCGCCGTACGCAGGAAACGATACTTGCCGGTGCGCAGAATCTCGGGCGCGACGTTCTGCACCTGGCCCGTGTTCATGTCGAACCGCGTGGCTTTGCCGCCGTAGATCAGATTCGGGTGCAACGGATCGGGCGCGACGTAGCCATACTCTTCAACGCCGACCGTGCACCAGTCGCGAAACGTGATCGCGCCGTTGTCGCCGCGGCTCTTCACGCCTGCCGAACCGCTTTCCTGTTGTCCGCCGTAGACCCAGTAGGGAAACTGGTTGTCGGTGATGACGTGATAGAACTGCGCTGTCGGTTGGTTGTACCAGGAGCTCCATGTTTCGCCGCCGTTCACACTGACGACGGCGCCCTGGTCGGCGGCGAACAACATGATCTGCGGGTTCTCGGGATTGATCCAGAGCGTGTGATAGTCGTCGCCGCCCGGCGCGCCTTTGAAAGTGGTGAACGTCTTTCCGCCGTCGGTTGATTTGTAAGCCGCGATCGCGGAAGCGTAAACGATTTCCTTGTTGCGCGGATCGACGTCGATCTCGGCGAAGTCGCTGCCGCGCGCCCACGCGCGCCGATCGGTGGACGTGCGTTGCCACGTTTCGCCAGCATCGTCCGAGCGATAGATGCCGCCGAGTTGTGGTGAATCAACGGTTGCGTAAATCGTTTTCGGATCGCTCGGCGCGACTGCGATGCCGATGCGTCCGAGTCCTTGCGCGAATGTTGGTAAGCCGTTGGTGAGTTGGCGCCACGTGTCGCCGCCGTCAGTTGATTTGAAGAGACCACTGCCGGGTCCCTGCCACGCGCCGTTCTCCCATGGGCCCTGCCGCGCCGACCACAACACGGCGTAGAGCGTTTTCGAGTTTGAGGGATCGAATGCGAGCGCGATCGCGCCGGTGTTCTCGTCTTTGTAAAGGACCTTTTTGAACGTTTCGCCGCCGTCGGTCGAACGAAACACGCCGCGTTCTTCGTTTGCGCCGTACGGATGTCCCAACGCGGCGACGTAAACGAGATTCGGATCGCGCGGATCGACGAGTATCGCGCCGATCTGTTGTGCGTCACGCAATCCGAAATGACGCCACGTTTTACCGCTGTCGTTTGATCTGTAAATGCCGTCGCCCACGGACAAATCGGGACGTTGCAGACCTTCGCCGCTGCCGACGTAGATTATTTCCGGATTCGAAGGCGCGACGGCAAGCGCGCCTATCGAACCGGTCGGTTGATCGTCAAAGATCGGCTTCCACGTGATGCCGTAATCAGTGGTTTTCCAGACGCCGCCGTTGTTGACTCCTATATAGAAGACATTCGGCTGGCCCGGCACGCCCGTGGCTCCGACCGTTCGACCGCCGCGAAACGGCCCGATCATTCGCCACTTCATCCCCTGAAGAACTTCACTGCCGTTGCTTTGGGCCAAAAGGTCACTGACGGCTGCGCTATTAATTAAGGAGCACGTGAGCAGACAGAGAAGTGCAAAGATCGAACGACGAGTCATGGGGCGTGCTGTTTCCTTTGCGAGCAGGTTTGCTGATCGGACGGGATTATACCGGCACTTCCACCTGTTTGCGGCGTTTTCTGAGAATGGCGGCGGAAATGAGCGTCATCACCAAACCGACCGGAAGCGGTTCGCTAATAAAAATGAGAGCAGGCGCGACCAACGGGTTATCCAGCAGCGCCTTCATCTGTTTGACTTCCTCGAGCTGTTGCGCGATTTGTTCGGGAGTCGCGCCAGCCGCGCGTGATTTCTCAATCAGGTAATTCCCGTATTTTTCGGGGAAGTCCTGGAGGAACGTGTAATAGAGGATTTCCCAGCTCACGACGTAGAAGGCGCACGTAATCAGCGAGATGAGAATGCCGACTGTGAAAGCGCGGCCAAAAGTGATCTCACCGCCGCCGATGTTGTCGCGATAGGATTTGATACCGAAGAAGACGAGCAGGAACGCCACCAGCATCGTTGTGTAGCCGACAATAATGGCGCGGTCGAAGCCGATACGATCTGCGAAGAAAGTATTTATACCCATCAGTATCGCCACGATCACTCCGGAAATTATCCCGAACGTCAAAACAGTCTTCTTCACGATAAGGACCTCCTCAAAAGGGTTCAGTCTGTTCAGAACTCGCGGCGTAAACTACTTTCGATGGCGTGAGTTGTCGTCATACTTTCAGGTGATTTCAGAGCAAACGGTGAAAAGTCTACTTTCGTACTACGGGATCAGCCCGTTCTCTTTCGCGATCTGTACGGCTTGCGTGCGGCGTTTCGCACTGAGCTTGTCGAAGAGACGGCTGGAGTGCGTCTTGACGGTGTTTTCACTGACAAACAGTTTTTCCGCGATCTCGCGATTGCTCATGCCCTGCGCGATGAGTTCGAGGATTTCGAGCTCGCGTTTCGTGATGCCGAGTTGTTTGAGTTGCGCTTCATTGACCGTGAACGGCTCGCCACCGCGAGCTTGGCGAGCGGTAGAATCAGCCTGGGGCACGGGAACTTCCTTAATGACTTCCTTCAGCAGCACGACCTCTTCTTTTTTCGTCAGTTTCAAACCCAGCCAAATGCCGAGACCGGCAAACAGCAGCGCGATCAGTCCGCCGTAGATCTCGAGCGAGTGTTCGACGACCAGAAAGCGAAACTCGATCACTTTGAGGATGGCGATCAGCGCGCCACCCGTGAGGCCGTAGATTAATCCGTGTATGAGTGTCTGCCGCTTCATGGACTCCTAACAAATTAGTTGACACTGCTCGCGGCCACAGCCTATACTCCTAAAAACTTAGGAGACAAGAGATGGCGCGTCCGAAAGCAGAGAACCTGACCCCGCTGGAACTGGAGATTATGCACGTTCTTTGGGAAACCGGGCCCGCGAACGTTCAGACGGTGCAGCAAAAACTCAAACGCGAACTCGCCTACACCACCGTTCAGACGATGCTCAATATCCTCGAACGAAAAGGCAAAGCGAAACGGACGCTGAAGAACCGCGCTTATTTTTATAAACCGGCGGTCAGCCGCAAACAGGTGATCGGCAAACACGTCAGCGATGTGGTCGATCGGCTTTTTGGCGGTTCGGCTGAGAGTCTGGTGATGAGTCTCGTCGAAACCAAACATCTCACACCGGAAAAACTCGCACGTCTGCAAAAACTGGTCGAACAACGCGGCGACCAACATCAGGAGAAGTCCGATGAAAACAAGTAGCGAACTCCTGCTGACGTTTCTGTTGAATTCCATCTGGCAGATTGCCTTGATCGCGGCGCTCGCGAGTTTGGGCGCGTGGTTGTTGCGCCGGTCGTCGATGCGTTACCAGCATTGGCTTTGGGTCGCAGCGTTGTGTCTGAGTTTTCTCGTCCCCGTGATCACGGCTTCACGTGCGCTTCCCACGAATACACTTCAAACCAAAACACGACCAACGGCAGAACCGACCTTCGAACGCCAGCTAACCAATCCCGTCCTAACGGAACAAACGCTTGCGTCCCAATCTCCCTCCGCTAGTGTTTCGGATTGGACGTTTCAGCTTAATGCGAGCGTCGTTCTGGCTCTTCTTTTAATTTACGGGGCGTGGGTCCTTTTCCGGGGTTTTAGGCTCGCACAGGCGTGGCACACGACACGAAGAGTTCGTGAGGCGGCGGTCCTTTTAGAAAGGGATGAAGCGGTTGAAGCGATAGTGCGAGAGTGCGCAAAGCGATTGAATCTTGATGAGAGACGCTTGAGTGTTTGTAGTTCAGCGACGGTGACAGTGCCGGTCACAGTCGGTTTGTTTCGACCAGTCATCATTCTTCCGGACGCGCTTATTCGCGAACGTGATACCAATCTGCTCACGTCTGCAATTGGTCACGAATTCATTCATGTAGCACGGCACGACTACGTGCTCAACTTTCTTTACGAACTGCTGTTTTTGCCTGTCTCGTTTCATCCCGCAGCGGCGCTGTTACGCAGCCGGATCAAGCAGACGCGCGAACTCTGTTGTGATGAGCTGGTTGCAGAGCGAATTCTAAACGCGCAGGTTTACGCCCGCTCTCTCGTCGCCCTCGCCAGCTCAGCACCACCTCTGCGTAGGCTCTCTGTTACTACAACCGTAGGCATCGCCGATGCTGACATTCTGGAGGCCCGTATCATGTCATTGTTGAGTAAACCGAAATTGAACCGGCGTTGGAAGAGGTTATCGCTGGTTGCCGTGTCGTTGTTGCTGTTGATTCCGTCGCTCGCGGCGGCGGCAGTTGCCATGCGCTTCGAACTTGCGCCAACCGCACAGGAGCCGACGCAGCAAGAGAGGGAGTTGAAAGAGAAAGCGAAAGCTGACGCGGAAATGCGCCGCGAGGTGTTCACGGCCAACGAGCAACTCAAAGAACGAATGGCGCGCGATCCGAATTTCCGCGCTGAAGTGCAACGCAGACGCGAAGTCGAAATGGAAATGCGTGCGGTGAAGCAGGCGGCGCTCGTGCGTCTGTCGCGCATCACGATGGACCAGGCCATTCAAATCGCCACGAGCCAGTTCCCGGGCAAAGTCATCAACTGCAACCTGGATGCTGACCGTTGGGAAGAACCCGGCAAGTTGGCGAAGGACGGCGTTGTTTTCTATGAAGTGGTGATCGCGGATGAGGTTGTTGACGGAGGTGTAACGCGTGTCGCCGTGAACGCCGTCGATGGCTCAATCATCAAGAGCCGCAAAGAACTCCCGCGGAAACGCAGCCCTCAAAATTAAATCCCAATCCTGTTTTTAGATCCGCGTTGGATCGGGTGGGTGTCTGTGGCTAGCCACAGACACCCACCCTCCCTGTTTACACACTCCGGCCCCTTTCTGTAGACTGACTCACCAGTTCGAATCCTCAGCGTCCGTAGGAGAAATTGACAATGTTTTCCCCCCGCAATGCCCAGATCATTGCCTTACTAGTTGCTCTTTCGTTCATAACCGCCACGCCATCGTTAACCCGAGCGCAGTCGCCGCCGAAAGCGCCCGATGCGCCCAAAGCTGCTGCGAAAGAAAAGGCCGCCGACGACAAGCCGAAGCGTGATTACTCGCAGGAAGCTGTTGTCATCGAACAGTTGAGCGCCGGTTATCGCTTCGAACGCGACGGTACCGGTCAGCGCGAGTTGAGTCTGCGCGCCAAAGTGCAGAGCGATGCGGGTGTCGAACGATTTGGTCAGTTGATCTTCGGTTACAGCTCGGCCAACGAAAAGCTCGACATGGATTTCGTGCGCGTGCGTAAGGCCGACGGCACTGTCGTCAACGCCGCCACTACCGACATTCAGGATCTGACCGCGCCCATCGCTCGTGAGGCGCCGATTTATACCGACTCGCGCCAGAAGCACATCACTGTTCCGGGTTTGCGTCCGGGCGACACGATCGAATATCGCGTTGTTTGGACCATTCACGCGGCGCTCGCACAAAACCATTTCTGGGTCGAACACGATTTCGTCAAGAGAGGCATCATCGTTCTCGACGATCAGTTGACCGTCAACATTCCCGCAGCAAGCAAAGTCAAACTGAAGACTGAGCCCGGATTCGACGCCGCGATCAAGGAACAAGCCGGCCGGCGTGTCTATTCGTGGAAACACGCGAACCTCAAGACCGCCAGCGAGGAAGAGGAAGAACGAAAGAAAAAAGAAGAAGCTGAAAAAGCTGACGAAGAGGAAGAGAAGGAAGAAGACGACGAGGTTCGTCCCGACATACAGCTGACCACTTTCCAAAGCTGGGACGAAGTCGGGCAGTGGTACGCGAACTTACAAAAGGATCGCGTCGTTCCCGACGAGAAGATCAAAGTCAAAGCCGAGGAGATCATTAAAGGACGGACCAGCGAAAAAGAGAAGGCGCAGGCGTTGTATGAATACGTCGCGAAGAACTTCCGCTACGTGAGTCTTTCGTTGGGCCAGGGACGTTACCAGCCGCACGCTGCGACGGACGTGATGGTCAATCAGTACGGCGACTGCAAAGACAAACACACGCTGCTTGCTTCAATGCTCGCGGCGACTGGATTGCGCGCGTATCCGGTGTTGATGAACTCCGCGCGGAAGATCGACGTCGACATGCCGTCGCCGGGGCAGTTCGATCACGTCATTAGTGCCATTCCTTTGGCGAACGAAACGCTGTGGGCTGACACGACGTCGGAAATCGCGCCGGTTGGATTATTGTCGCCGCGACTGCGCAACAAGAAGGCATTAATGATTCCAACAAGCGGTCCGGCGCGTTTGGAAACGACGCCGGCCGAACCGCCGTTTCTCTCGTCTGAGGTCGTGAGTCTCGAAGGCACGGTCGACGAACTCGGCAAGGTTACGGCTAAGGCGCGTCTCGTTTTGCGCGGCGACTCGGAGATGTTTATGCGGTACATGTTTCGCCGCACGCCGAAAAGCAACTGGAAAGCTCTCGGTTTTTATCTCGGCATGGCGGGCGGCATACACGGCGAAGTTACCGACATCAACACCACCGATCCTGCGGATCTGACGAAGCCGTTTGAGATCGACTTCAACGTTACGAAGAACGACTTTCTCGACTGGTCCAGCAAGAAGCTAAGGCTCGAGTTGCCGTTTCCGCCGTTTCGCTTGCAGCAGTTTGGGACGCGTAAGACTACGAGCAAGAAGCCACTCGAACTCGGACCACCGATCGACGTCTCTTACTCGTTGAAACTCACGTTGCCGAGCAAGTATCAGGCGCGACTGCCGCTGCCTTTGAAAGTCGCACGTGACTACGGCGAGTACGCGGCGAGTTACAAACTCGAAGGCCAAACTCTTATCGGCCAGCGCACGCTTCGCCTGCGACAGCGCGAGCTGCCTGCGGAACGTTTGCAGGATTACCAGGCGTTCACGGCTGCGGCGCGTTCCGATGCGGCGCAAACGCTCGCGCTCGAAACCGACGTGGCCGGCACGCCGGCGATTCCCGATTCAGCTAAGACTGAGGATCTGATCCAGGCGGCGCAGGCGGCTATGAGTAACCGGAACTATCCGGTTGCCGAACAACTCATGCGTCGTGTGCTGGAGAAGGAACCGAAACACAAAAGCATTCGCCGCAATCTCGGATTCGTGCTCGCGGAGCAACGTAAGTTCAAAGAGGCGGTCGAAGTTCTGCAGGAGCAGACCAAAATCAATCCGTACGAAGACTACGCGTACAACCTGCTCGGCCGTGTTTACTGGCGGCAGCAGGATTACGCGAATGCCGAGCAGGCGTTTCGCAAACAGATTGAAGTGACGCCGTTGGATCGTTATGCGCACGCGAATCTGGGCCAGATGCTGGTTGAGTGGCGCAAGTACAAAGAAGCGGTGCCCGAGCTCGAGCAGGCGATTTCGCTGACGCCGGAAGAGGAACTGCTGCATGTGAGTCTGGGGCGCGCTTATTTGAACCTCGGCGAAAGCGAGAAGTCGATTAAGGCTTTCGAAGAGGCGCTGAAGCTCGATCGCAGTCCGCTGGTGTTGAATGACATTGCTTATTACCTCGCGGTGAAGGGTGTTCAGTTAGACAAGGCGCTGCAGTATGCGGAGTCGGCGGTGACGTCGGTGGCGAACAGTTTGCGCAATGTCGAGGCGGGCAATCTGACGATGGACGATTTGCGGAACGTTTCGTCGTTGGCCGCTTACTGGGACACGCTCGGCTGGGTTTACTTTCAAAAGGGCGATCTCGACGCGGCGGAGAAATACCTCAAGGCTGCGTGGATACTTCAGCAGCACAGTGAGGTGGGCCATCACGTGGGCGCGGTTGCCGAGAAACGCGGCAACAAGCAGGAAGCGATTCGCTTGTATGCGCAGGGCGCCGTTGCGGAACGTGTGATGCCCGAGGCGCGTGAGAGTTTGTTGAAGTTGACCAGTGCTGATTCTGTGGAGAAGTTGCTGGAGACGGCGCGGAAAGAGTTGCCCTCGTACAACAAGTTCGACCTGGGCCAACTCATACCGGATCTGAAAGAGCCGGCCGAGGCGGAGTTCTTCATCGTGATCGGACCGGACGCATCGCGCCACGCGCAAGTGGTTGACGTGAAGTTCATCAAGGGGGCGGACAGTTTGAAGCCGCTGGCGTCGCAGTTGAAGTCGGTGAAGTATTCCCTGGTCTTCCCCGACGCATCTCCCACAAAGATCGTCCGTCGCGGCGCCCTCGTCTGCGCCAAACCCGGCCCATGCACCTTCACCCTCGTGAGCCCGGATATGATCACATCCGTGGATTAATTACGCCGCTTTGACGTCGCGCAGGGGCTGTTTGCCGAGCTCCTGCATTAACGAGGCGAAGCCGGGGAGGTCCAGGGATTGGGGGCCGTCCGAGAGGGCGCGCTCGGGGCAAGGGTGGACCTCGATTAACAATCCGTCCGCGCCCGCTGCTGCCGCGGCTTTCGACATCGGCGTGATCAAACTTCGCATGCCGGTTCCATGCGACGGGTCTGCGAGCACCGGCAGGTGCGATAGCTCCTTGACCAACGCCACGGCCGCAAGGTCCAACGTGTTTCGCGTCGCGGTCTCAAACGTCTTGATGCCACGCTCGCACAGAATCACGTTCGCATTTCCACCTGACAACAAATACTCCGCCGCCAACAACCACTCCTTCACCGTCGCCGATGGCCCGCGCTTCAACAGGATCGGCTTCGTCACCGGCGCCAGCTTTCGCAACAACGAAAAGTTCTGCATGTTGCGCGCGCCCACCTGCAAGATGTCCGCATACTCCGCGACGATCTCAACATCCGTCTCGCTCATCACTTCCGTAACAATCGGCAATCCGGTTTCCCGGCTCGCCTGTTTCAAAAAGCGCAACGCCTCGACGCCCAATCCCTGAAAATCGTAGGGGGAAGTGCGTGGTTTATACGCCCCGCCGCGCAACATGTCCGCGCCCGCTGCTTTCACCGCGTGCGCCGTCTCCATCAGTTGATCTTCAGATTCAACCGAACACGGCCCAGCGATAACGACGAGCTCGTCGCCGCCGACTTTCACTCCGCGCACGTCGACAATTGTGCGCGCCTGCCGCAACTGACGGCTGACAAGCTTAAACGGATGCGAGATCTGAATAATCTCCGCAACGCCCGGCGCCGCGCGCAGCGCTTCGATCTCCGAACGCCGGTTGCTGTTCCCGACCGCGCCGATGACGGTGCGTTCTTCGCCGTGAATGACGTGTGCTTGAAAACCGCATTCGCGAATGCGATCGATGATGTGGTTGATTTCTTCCGGGGTGGCGGTGCTGGCCATGTTGACGATCATGATTCCTTGCCTTTCATTGCTAGTAAAACAAAGCGGGTAAAGTTTTCGGGTCGATCCTGAATTGATTCGCGAATGATTTGCGCGCCGTAGAGTTCAGCCGCGCGCCGTCCGGCGATTGCCGCGCGCGTCGCGTCGCCGCGACGAACGATTTCGGCAACGCTGCCGGCGGTGTCATCCGCGTCGATGGGTTTGAGCCGGGGATGTTCTGCGAAAAAACGTTTGCACTGGGCGAGCGCAACCGGATGCGATTGCACTGTTTCGATGTTGGTTAACGTGGCGTCGGGACAACCGATGAGATGTTGTTCGATCTGAATCTCTACTTCCTCGAGCGTGCGCAGCGGACTGCGTTGCAAGAGTTCGAGTGAAGCGTGAACCGGGCCGGCAATACTGTTCGCGACGGGCGCGAGAACGTAATCCGCTTCGCCTTTCTCGACACTCTCGTAAAGCTCAATGAAAGTTCGTTGCGGAACGAGCTCGATATTCGGGCCGAGCAGTTTCAACGCAGCCTCTTCGCTGAACGCGCCGCGCTCGCCTTGAAACGCCACCCGTGGTTTGTGCGCTGCTGAGGTCACGAGACTTTGCGACTCCTCAAGAACTCACCGGCCGTTGAAACGTCCGTCTGGATTCGGCGCGATTCGCGAATGATGCGCCGGAAGAGTTTGTAGACTGCGCGTTCGTCGAGCGGGCCGCTGTTGAGGTGCCGCAGACGCGTCAACACATACTCCTCCCGATCGGGATCGCAAAACGGCAGTTGTTGGGCCTTCTTCAGCGCGCCGACTTTGAGCGCGAGACGCGCCCTGACGTTCAAAAGCCGCAGCAATTCAGCGTCGACCTCGTCGATCTCCTTGCGCCAATGCTCTATGTCCATCATGACTACTCCGTCTGGGGAAACAAAAAAAGCCAGCCGCGACTTTTTCAGGATCGCGGCTGGCTCGTTTGAAGGTGTTGTGCTTTAGCTTTAGGTTCTCAGCACATCTTTTTCATACATCGCCGGCCCGCTCTCCCCGTAAAAGAAGGAGCGGAACGTAAAGGCGAAGTAGAAAAATGTGCGAGTGATACGCATGACGGAGGCTAATATAGGCGCTCGTGAAAAAGCGTGTCAAGAAATTTGTCGTTCTTGCTGCGATCTTCTTAGGTGCTTGCTGGCCGTCCACCGCGAACGCCCAATCCGGCCTTTACATCCGCGTAAATCAACTCGGCTTCAGGCCTAACGACCTCAAGATCGCGGTGGTATTTGGCCGTGAGCCATTGCCGGCTGAGTTCCGAATCCTGGATGCCAACACCCAGGCAGTCGTATTTACGGGAAGAACAGAGCCGGTTGCCGGAAAGTGGGGAGAGTTCGCTTACCACGCAGAGTTGAACTTTAGTTCGTTTCAAAAGGAAGGGATTTACGAAGTAGAGTCTGGCTCGACGCGGTCACCACGCTTCCGGATTAGCAAGAACATACACGCGGACACACCGGATCAACTCCTCGAATTCATGCGGCAGCAACGCTGCGGTTACAACCCGTTCGTCGACGCTTCCTGCCACACGTTCGACGGCCGCACCGCTTATGGACCAGCGCCACCGGGCACGTACCTGAACGCGACCGGCGGCTGGCACGACGCGGGCGATCAGTTGAAGTATCTCTTAACTTCAAGCAATGCGACCGCGCAGATGTTGCTCGCTTACAAGCTCGCGACCGAGTCTCCACGTAAACAGATCTACTTCGCCGATCGCTTCAACAACCTGGGCCAACCCGGCGCTAACGGCACCGCCGACGTGCTTGACGAAGCGCTTTGGGGTCTCCAGTGGATGTTGCGACTGCATCCGTCGAAGGACCATCTCTATCACCAGGTCGCCGACGATCGCGATCACAAAGGCTTTCGCCTGCCGCAGAACGAAACGGTCGACTACGGTTGGGGTCCGGGAAGTCATCGCGTGGTCTATTTCGCGGACGGGCGCCCGCAAGGACTGAAGCAGTACCAGAGCGAATCGAATGGCGTCGCAAATCTCGCGGGACGTTATGCCGCGGCGATGGCGCTTGGTTATCAGGTTTGGAAAGGCCATCCAACGCTCGGCGCGCTGGCTTTGCAATTCTTGAAGGCAGGTCAGGAAGTCTACGAGCTCGGCCGCGCGAACGAAGGCGTGCAGCAAGGCAACTCTTACGGCGCGCCGTATCGTTACGCGGAAACAACGTGGGCCGACGACATGGAGTGGGGCGCTGCCGAGCTATTTCGCGCGACGGGAGACGTTCGTTATCTGCGCGACGCGAAGCGTTACGCGCTGCTAGCCGGTTCTGAATCGTGGATGGGCAAGCAGGAGGCCGGGCACTATCAATACTATCCTTTCATGAACGTCGGCCACTTTCGTCTTTACGATCTGGTAGACGCGCGCATGAAGAAACAGCTTGCGGGCTTCTATCGAGAAGGCATCGAGCGAACCGTCGAGCAGGGAAGTGGGAACCCGTATCGAATCGGGGTGCCGTTCATCTGGTGTTCGAACAACCTGACGGTCGCGCTCGCCACGCAGATCGCGCTCTACGAACGCATGACCGGCGATCGACGTTATCGTGAATTCAACGCAAAACAGTTTGACTGGCTGATGGGTCGAAATCCATGGGGCACTTCAATGTTCACCGGTATTCCGGCAAACGGCACTTACCCGCGCGATGTGCATCTGTTCGCGAATGCGTTGCTGAAACGCGAGGTGCGCGGCGGCCTGGTCGACGGACCGGTTTATCGAAAGGTCTTTCAAAGCCTGCGAGGCGTCTTGATCCGCGAGCCCGATCCGTTCGCGCCGTTTCAAGACGAACGCGCCGTCTATCACGACGACATCAACGACTACTCAACGAACGAACCAACAATGGACGGCACCGCTTCAGCGATTCTCCTCTTGGCCGCGAAGAACTAATTTACGGAATCAGCAATAACTTCCCGGTCGTCCGCCGGCCTTCGAGATCGCGATGCGCCTGCGGTGCTTCAACCAGCGGATACGTCTTGTGAATTCGCAGTTTCAATTTTCCATCCGCGATCCATCCGAGAACGTCACTCGCGCGCCACTCGAGCTCTTCGCGTGTCGCCGTGTAGTGGGCCAACGTCGGCCGCGTGACGAAGAGTGATCCTTTCTGCGATAGCTTTATCAGGTCGAACGGCGGCACCGCGCCACTCGATGCGCCAAACAGCACGAGGTAACCACGCGGCACGAGCACGTTGAGACCTTTTTCAAAGGTCGCTTTGCCAACGCCGTCGTAAACAACATTCACGCCCTTGCCGTCAGTTAACCGCCGCGTTTCAGTTTCGAAATCTGCCTCGGTGTAGACGATGCATTCATCAGTACCGGCGTCGAGCGCGAGTTGCGCCTTCTCCTTCGTGCCCGCTGTTCCGATCACGTGCGCGCCGATCTTCTTTGCCATTTGGACCAGCAACAGTCCGACGCCTCCAGCCGCCGCGTGAATCAGCGCCGTTTCGCCGGCTTGAAGCTTGTACGTGCTGTGCAGGAGATAGTGCGCCGTCATGCCCTGAAGCATCGCCGCCGCGGCCTGCTCGAAATCCAAACTATCGGGAATCTTTACAAGACGGCTTTCCGGCACCGCTGCATACTCGGCATAACTTCCGAGCGCGCCCGTGTACGCGACACGATCGCCCGCCTTGAACGTCTTCACTTCGCTGCCGGTTTCAGTCACCACGCCCGCAGCTTCCTGTCCGTTTATAAACGGAAGTTGCGCCGGGTAACGACCCTCGCGAAAGTAAACATCGATGAAGTTCACACCCGCCGCTTTGACCTGCACGACAGCTTCATTCGGCTTCGGTTTCGGTTCGGGCGCGTCGGCCAGAGCGAGCACTTCGGGCCCGCCCGTTTGGGAGACTTGAATTGCTTTCATAGTGAAGTGATTTTGCCACAGATCGTGTTAATCTGTGGCCCCTATGAGAAGAAGAACCATACCCATCTTTGTCGCACTCCTCGTCTTGTGTTTGTGCCGCGGATCTGTGGCCCAGATCAAAATTCCGTATGAGACATACAAACTTCCAAATGGTCTCACGGTGATCATGTCGGTCGATCGCACCACGCCCACCGTCGCGGTCAATATCTGGTATCACGTCGGCTCCAAAAACGAGGCGCCGGGCCGCACCGGTTTCGCGCACCTGTTCGAGCACGTGATGTTCACCGGTTCAGGTCACGTGCCTTAC
Source organism: Pyrinomonadaceae bacterium (assembly GCA_036281015.1). Classification (GTDB taxonomy): domain Bacteria; phylum Acidobacteriota; class Blastocatellia; order Pyrinomonadales; family Pyrinomonadaceae; genus PSRF01. Next base: position 3,649 of record DASUPR010000025.1, on the reverse strand, counting down.
GGACTGCACGACAAACTCACGGAAGGTGTCGGCGGCGGCAACAACGGCTCGACCACAAACGACCGCACCAACTACTACGAGACGATTCCGTCGAACTATCTCGAAACCGCGCTGTGGCTCGAGTCGGATCGCATGGGTTTTCTGCTCGACACGCTCGACATCGCGAAGCTCAACGCGCAACGCGACGTCGTTAAAAACGAGCGGCGCCAGAGTTACGACAACCAGCCTTACGGACGCGTGAGCGAGATCTTTTCGGCGGCAATGTATCCGAAAGGTCATCCGTATTCGTGGCCCGTGATCGGCTCGATGACGGATCTGAGTGCCGCATCCGAAGATGACGTTAAAGCGTTCTTCCGGCTCTATTACGCACCCAACAACGCAACACTCGCGATCGTCGGCGATTTCGATCCGGTGCAGGCGAAAACGTGGGTGCAAAAGTATTTCGGCGATCTGAAAAAGGGTGAACCGGTCGAGCGGCCTTCAGTCGCACCCGCGAAGCTCGATGCGAGCAAGCGTCTTGTTTACGAAGATCGCGTGCAGGTGCCGCGGCTTTACGTTCAGTGGCCCACGGTCGGTATCAAACATGCTGACGACACACCGCTCGCGGTGATGAGTTCGATACTTTCGGGTTCGCGCACCGCGCGGCTCACCAGAGCGCTCGTCTACGATTCGCAGATGGCTTCGAACGTGATTGCGTTTCAAAACTCAGCCGAAGACGTCGGCGTGTTTCAGGTGATAGTGATACCGCGGCCGGAGCACACGTTGACTGAATTGGAAGCAGCAGTCGATCAGGTGATTCAGAAGTTCATCGCCGAAGGTCCAACGGCGGAGGAATTGCAGAAAGCGAAGAGCGGTCTGGAACTCAATTTCCTGCGCGGGCTGGAGTCGAATCTCGGCAAGGCAAATCAACTGTTGGATGGCGCGGTGTTTCACGGCAATCCCGGACAGTTCAGTGTCGATTATCAGAAGACGTTGGCGGTGACCGCGGCGGACGTGAAGCGCGTTGCGGCTTCGTACCTGTCTCGCTCGCGCATCGTGTTGAGTGTGGTGCCGAAGGGTAAAAAGGATCAGGCTTCGAAAGCAGCCGAAAGCGAAACAGTGACGATGGTGACCAAACAGAGCCGCGGAGGTAGATCATGAGACAACAAAGACGACTACTTGCGTTTGGCGCTGCTTTAATAATTGCGGTTGCGAATGTCGCTGCGGTAGCGCAACAGACGCTTGACCGGACGAAGGTTCCCACGCCGGGGGCGATTCCCGCGCTGCGTGTGCCGACGTGGACCAAGACGCAACTGTCCAACGGCGCGATGTTGATCGTCTCTGAAAGACATAATCTGCCGCTGGTGTCCTTCTCGATCACGTTTCTCGGCGGCGCGAATCAGTTTGAACCCGCGAACCGCCGCGGTGTGGCGTCGTTGACGGCGTCGATGTTGACGGAAGGCACGAAGACGAGAACGGGCGATCAGCTTTCGGATGCGCTGCAACTGCTCGGGACGAACGTCGGTGCGGGCGTAGGTGCTGAAGAGGGATCGATTGGTTTCCTTTCCACCACGAAAAACTTCGACGCTGTGTTGGCGATCATGTCTGACATGATGCTCAATTCAACGTTTCCGGCTGATGCGCTCGACCGGTTGCGCGCGCGCACACTCGTCAACTTGACGCAGGCGAAAGATCAGCCGGTGGTGATCGGCGCGCAGGTGTTCTCGCGGATTCTTTACGGCGACGCGCATCCATACGGCCAGCGTCCGAATGAAACCTCGGTCAAAGCGATCACGCGCGATGATGTAGTCGCGTTTCAGAAGGCTTACTTCCAACCCGGTCGCGCAATCATCACCGTGGTCGGCGATGTTAGTCCGGCGAAAGTCAAAGCTTCAGTCGAAAAGGCTTTGGCAGCATGGTCCAAGGGCGGCGATAAACCGTCGTTTGACTATCCGAAAGTGCCGGAACTGCAACCGGCGAAGATTTATCTCGTCGACAAGCCGGGCGCCGCGCAGTCGGTCGTGAACATCGGCTTGCCCGGACCGCCGCGCAACACGCCCGATTACTTCGCGCTGCAAGTGCTCAACACGATTCTCGGCGGACAGTTTCAGTCGCGGCTGAATGCGAACATTCGCGAACAGAAGGGCTACAGCTACGGCGTGAACTCGGGGTTTGGTTACGGCAAAGGGCCGGGTGCGTTTCGTGCCGGTGGCTCGATCTTTTCGGCGAAGACTGACGCCGCGCTGATCGAGTTCATGAAAGAGTTGAAAGGAATTGTGAGCGAGAAGCCGATCACGGACGAAGAGATCAAGACGGCGAAGGAGTCGCTTATTCAGGGACTGCCGCAGCGGTTCGCGTCAGTGTCGGCGATCAGCGGTGCGATTACGTCGCTGGTCGTGCAGGGGTTGCCGGATGACTACTATCAGACGTACGCGAAGAACGTTTCCGCGGTGACGAAGGAAGACCTGGCGAGAGTCGCGAAGCGTTATATCGACTTGCAGCATCTGGCGATCGTGATTGTTGGCGATCGGGCGTCGGTTGAAGGGCCGTTGAAGGCTACGAACATCGCGCCGATTACGATGCTCGACATCGAAGGTAACCCGGCTACACCGTGATTGTTGTTGCGTCGTAGGCGAAGACGGTTTGCACTAATCGCTCGAGCACAGTTTCTGGTATAAGCGAGAAAAGGAATTTTAATGGGATTGTAGACTGACCGATCGTTCCGTAGTAGCGGGAATACTTTGTGATGGCTGCCGTGCGTTTGTAACGGCAGCCTTCATATTTTCTGAGTGCTTCTTCGGTTGGACCGTACTTTTCAAAACATCTCGCCAGCACCATTGCGTCTTCCATTGCGAGGCAGCCGCCCTGGCCGAGGTTTGGTGTCGTCGGATGAATCGCGTCGCCTAAGAGGGTCAAGCGTCCGTTGCCCCAGGTGCGCGTTGGCTCGCGATCGAAAGCGGCGGTCGTGAGGATGCTGTGTGATGGTGTTTCCGCGATCAGTTGCACGGCAGGCGGATACCAATCTTCAAACAATCGCAGCAGTTCGTGTTGTGCGTGTTCAGCTTGATGTTGATGAATGGTTGAGTTGGACGACGCCCACCAGCCGATTCGTCCGCTTCCGACTGGTCCAATACCGAAGCGCTTGCCGCGGCCGTGAATCTCGATCGCTGCTGCGGGTGGGATTGAAGCGGGAGTGGCGGCAGAGATGCCGCGCCAAACGGTGTAACCGCGGTACAGCGGTTCGTTGTCGCCGAGCAATTGCACGCGCACGTCTGAGTGAATGCCGTCAGCGCCGATCAAAAAGTCTGCTTCGATTGATTGTCCGTTCGAAAACTTCGCGACGACTTTGTCGCTGTGCTGAGCGAGGGAAACGAGCGAGTGGTCCAGTTTGATCGAGCTGGCGGGCAGTGCGTGCAGGAGTGTGGACTGGAGATCCGCGCGGTGCAGGGCCACAGAGGAAGGGATTGAAAGCCGATTGATCAGGAAGCCGCGTGAATCGAGCCAGTGAATCTGTTTCATCTCGCCGGCGTGCGCGCGGATCGTGTCGGTAAGGCCGAGTCGCTCGAGCACGCGCATGGCGTTGGACCAGACGGCGATTGCAGCACCGACGTCCAGCAACGCCGGCGCTTGTTCGTAAACTTCTGCTTCGAATCCGAATTCTCTTAGGGCG
>DASUPR010000024.1:0-3965 GCA_036281015.1 Pyrinomonadaceae bacterium | reverse complement strand
GATCTGGTTCGGCTTTAACCCAAGCGTGTTGCCGAGAACACTAGTGATGACCGTTTTCCTTCCTATTCCGGGCGCGAATTATAACATTGTCGATTGCCAATTGCCGATTGCCAATTGCAAATCCTCAGTTGACGGTTCGGCTGCGAGGTTCGGGCGGTTTTGCCTAAACAATCGGCAATTGGCAATTGGCAATCGGCAATCGTATGATGAACGGCTTTTATGGGTACTCCGGCGAAAATACTGGGCATAGATCCCGTCTACGCCATTGCGGGCGGCGAGGTGATTATCGACTGCGTGGGCTTTGACACGCGCGATCCGCAGGCGTGTGACGTGATCATCGGCGACGTGCCGGCACAGATTGTCGCGATTGGACCAAAGCGCGTGCTGGCGATCGTCCCCGAAACAAAGGGCGGCGAGCTTGACGTTCGGTTGGAAAGTGGCGGCGATGTTAGCGAGCCGGCGAAACTGACGGTCGCACGCAAACTCGCCGGCGATCTTCATCCGGTGGCGAACCCGGCATTCGATCCTGACGACGGCGCTCTGTTTGTGACGCGTTCGGGATCGCGCGGCGAGGAACTGCCGGTCACGCTCTTCCGTATCGATATCAGCGGCGACGTCAGCGAGTACTCGGGCGACATTCCGAATCCAACCGGTATCGCGTTTGGACAGGATGGGCAGATGTACGTCAGCAGCCGTCTTGAGGGCGTCGTCTATAAAGTGACGCCGTTCAAGGAAGCGGTGGCGTTTGCGCGGAATCTCGGAGTCGCAACAGGCATTGCTTTCGACCGCAGCGGGACGATGTTCGTCGGCGATCGCACCGGCACGATTTATCGCGTCAACGGCATCGGCGAAGAACGCGCGTGGGCGCAGCTAGAACCGTCTGTTTCGGCGTTTCATCTCGCGTTTGGTCCTGACGATTCGCTTTACGTCACTGGTCCAACAGTCACGAGTTACGATTGCGTTTGGCGAACAAATGCTGACGGCGAGACAGACGTTTTCTTCAAAGGACTCGGACGGCCGCAGGGGCTCGCCTTTGATACCGCGGGAAACCTGTACGTCGCTGCTTCACTGCGTGGGCGGCGCGGCATCGTTCGTATTTCGCCGGATGGGAGTGAGGCGAAAGTCGTTGTTGCCGGCGTGAATCTGATTGGTTTGGCTTTTAGTTCTGCCGGTGAGATGGCGGTGGTCTCGATCGATTCGGTGTACAGTCTGCCGGTGCAGACGAAGGGCACGCTTTTGACGGGCTAACAAGAGAATGCTAAGTTGAACCACACTGTTCCGCCCTGCAGGTTTTAGAAACGCGAGTGCGCAATTGAACCCAGAAGAATTAATTCCTCAGCTAGTCATTTACATGGTGGTGCTGCTGCTCGCAATCTCGGCTCACGAAGCAGCCCACGCGTGGATGTCTTACAAGTTTGGCGACGACACCGCCAGGCTTCTGGGCCGGATCACGCTGAATCCCACTGCCCACATCGATCCGATCGGCACACTGCTTATACCGATCGTCGGGTTTATTGTGGGCGCAATGGGCGTGAATTTCTTTCTTATTGGCTGGGGTAAACCAACACCCGTGAATCCGCTTCGTTGGCGGCAAAAAGATCTTGCAAACGTGATGGTGTCGCTCGCGGGTATCCTCGCGAACCTGTTGATAGCCACAATTGCCTTCATTATTTTCAAGGTTTTGCTGATGACCAGCCTGGGTGCGGCCATCCCGGACAGTATGGTCGAACCCGTAGTGCTTTTCCTGCGCTACCTTCTGTTTATGAACGTGTCGCTGGCCGTCTTCAATCTACTGCCTTTTCCACCGTTAGACGGCAGTAAGGTGTTGGAGACGTTTCTACCGGACAGCATGCAACCCGTCCTCGCGGCGTTGGAGCAGTATGGATACCTAATTCTGATGGTGTTGATGTACATGGGGGTGTTCGGCTTGATCATGACGCCGGTGGCTCGGCTCGTGACTTACCTCCTTTACTACGGAGTCAGATGACTAAACGAATCTTCAGCGGCGCTCAACCCACCGGCAACGTTCACCTCGGCAATTATCTCGGCGCGTTAAAGAATTGGGTGGCTTTGCAGCACGAGTATGAGAGTTTCTTCTGCATCGTGAACCTGCACGCGATCACGGTGCAGCAGGATCCGAAGCTGTTGATCGAGAAGACGCGTGACCTTGCGCGTATTTATCTCGCCGTGGGAATCAATCCGGAGGCTTCGACGATCTTCATTCAGTCAGACGTGCCGGAACATGCTGAACTCACGTGGGTGCTCAACTGCGTTGCACGCATGTCGGAACTCGAGCGTATGACGCAGTACAAGGACAAGGCGCGCAAACAGCAGGAAAACGTTTCGGTCGGGCTGTTTGATTATCCCGTGTTGATGGCCGCGGACATTCTGCTTTACCAGACGGACCTCGTGCCTGTCGGCGACGATCAGAAACAGCATCTCGAACTGACGCGCGATCTGGCGATCCGTTTCAACCGCGACTACGGCGAGACGTTCAAGGTTCCCGATCCGTACATTCAAAAACTCGGCGGGCGGATCATGTCACTGTCTGATCCGTTGAAGAAGATGTCGAAGTCTGACGACGATCCGAACGGCTGCGTGCTGCTGATGGACGACGCGGACACTGTGCAGCGCAAGTTCAAACGCGCAGTGACTGACTCCGGCACGGAGATTCGTTTTGACGAATCGCGTCCCGCAATCAACAACCTGCTCGAAATCTATCACCTGATTACGGGAAAGACTCAGGCTGAAGTCGAAGAGCATTTCTCGGGCAAGGGCTACGCGCAACTGAAGGGCGACCTGGCCGACGCCACCATTTCATTCCTGAAGCCTTTTCAACAGCGAGTCCACGAGATCACTGACGAGCAGCTCGACCAGATTCTGGCCCTCGGCCGCGAGAAGGCAAGACAGATCTCGCGAGTCACGCTGGAACAGGTTTACGAGCGCACCGGCCTGACAGGCGCCGGCCGCCGATAACACGATGAACGAAGACAGTCCGGAAACTGTGTTGGAGACGCGCGACGAAAACGCGGCGCAATTGAACGTCGCGGGCGCGATGCCGCAGATCGTTTCCGACGACGTCACGGACGATCTCAAGATCCTGCTCGGCGAGTTTGAAGGACCACTCGATCTGCTGCTGCATCTGATTCGACAGGAGCACGTCAGCATTTACGACATTCCCGTCGCGCGCATCACGGATGAGTATCTTCGCTACCTGCGGGTGATGCAGGAGTTGGACATCGCGGTCGCCGGAGATTTTTTGGTGATGGCGGCGACGCTGATCGAGTTGAAGACGAAGATGCTGTTGCCCCGCGATCCGCAGGCGGCCGCGGAAGAGGATGAAGATCCGCGCACGGATTTGGTGAATCAACTGCTCGAGTATCAGAAGTACAAAGCGGCGGCGGAGATGCTGTGGTCGCGTGCGACGGTCGAGCAGGCGGTGTTCAAGCGAGCTGAGCTGGAGACGGACAAGAACAATCCGGAGGTCGCGGTTGGACTGTTTGATCTGCTCAAGGTGTTTCAGGACATTCTCGCGCGGCACAAAGAAGAGAAGTTGCTGGAGATCGAGCGGGAAGAGGTCACGATGGCTGAGATGCTCGAACGTTTGCGCAACATGGTGATGTCGTCCGGTGAACTCAACCTGCGCGTGTATTTCGAGCGAGCGCGATCGCGGCGGGAGTTGGTGCTGGCGTTTTTGTCGGTGTTGGAACTCGTCCGCACCACAGAGGTCAAGCTATTTCAACGCGAAACTTTTGGGGACATCGTTGCCCGGACGGTTAGCTAGTTCATGACAGAAGAGAATAGAGATCAAGAACCGATCGAAAGCGCGGATGAAGCGGCTTCGAGTCTCGACGAGGCAACATCGCTCGACGAGGCAACATCGCTCGATGAAGCGTCATCGCTCGACGAGGCCTCGCTGAACGAAGAGGCGAGCCGTGAGCTCGAAGCGATGGTCGCGGAGGTTG
>DASUPR010000023.1:0-5212 GCA_036281015.1 Pyrinomonadaceae bacterium | reverse complement strand
TGACAAAGGCAGAACGGATATCAAAACGAACCCGACCACTACGAAAACAATGCTTGAACGAAAGTTTTTCATGAATTTCCTCTAAGTGGTTTGGTGAAAGAGTGTAAGCCGTCAGATTCGTTGTTTCCACTCGCGGTCACGCCGCGCGGCGTGTAGCACCGCAGCGACTACGATCGTTCTCTCCGATTCAAGCACTTCATAGACCACTCGGTACGGAAAACTCTTCGGATAACGCCAGCGAATGTTCTTCTGAGGATGCCGCCTGCAATGAAGGAATGGATTTGTGGTGAGCTCGTCCAGCACGTTCAACACTTCGTCAACAAACCTGTCACCAAGACCTTCGCTGCGGCTGTCATACCACGCGGCGATCTCGATAATGTCGTTTTCCGCTTCAGGCCGTGAGACAACCTGCAAGTTATCGCTTCGTTCGCGATCTGAGACGCTCCTTTAATGTTTCCAAGGGCAATGAGGATGTGGGATCTGATTTGTGTGCTGCCAAGCGTGATTCGATCAGCGCCTCGTCCGCATCTGACAACGGAGGTTCATCCAACTCGAGTACACGCCGAATGAGAATTTGACGCTCTTCGAAAGTGAAAGCCGGCAACGCCTCAAGAACTTGAGATAAACTCATGACGAGAGTTTAGCCCGTAGACCAAGTTGTTTTCAACAATGCGTCTTTTGAGCGCTAATTGACTTCGCCTGATCCCTCAGTTCGCAGTAGTTTCCATGTCCTCAAAATCCAACGATACCAAAGTCTTATCACACTAGGTCAAAACCGTAAGCGTCAGATATCCAAACTGGCTGATTTTACAGATGCTAATCTGGAAACTTCGAACCTGTGAGGGGTACCGTTTTTAGTCCCTTTTTGATGACGCATTCATTCGCACGAAGAAGGGAAGTGCGATGAAGCTGTTAAATGTTCAATGCGCGGCACTCCTCAAACGAGCTTCAGCGAGCTGGTCGGCGGCTTTGTTGGTGGGGAGGTTTTGGGATTGGGCGCTCTCGAAGATGTGCAGGGTTGTGTCGTAGATTTCGTCTATCTTTTGTAGAGCGTCTTCGGGTTTCCAGCCGAGAAGTTCGATGGTGCCGTTCAGGATGCCGCCGGCGTTCGCGACGTAGTCGGGGGCGTAGAGGATGTTTCGGTCGCGCAGCATCGCGCCGTGACGCTCTTCGAGAAGTTGGTTGTTGGCGGCGCCCGCGACGATTTGGACCTTCAGTTCGGGAATGGTCCGATCGTTGAGAATGCCGCCGAGAGCACACGGTGCGAAGACGTCCGCATCAACGCTGAAAATCTCATTGGGATGAACGGTCGCTGCGCCCGTTTCAGCAACAACACGCGCCAGGTTGTTTTCGTCAACATCGGTGACGATCAGTTTCGCGCCCGCTTTGTGGAGCAACTTCGCGAGGTTGTAGCCGACGTTTCCGCATCCCTGCAGCGCAACCGTTCGTCCTGATAATTCATCGGTGTTCCACAAAAATTTGGACGACGCCTGAATCGCACGAAACACTCCACGCGCGGTAAACGGCGATGGATCACCTGAGCCACCAAGAAGACCGGCGGCGTATTTGGTCTCAGTGCGCACGATCTCCATGTCCGCGGGGCTGGTCCCAACATCTTCCGCTGTGATGTAACGTCCTTCCAAGGTATCGACAAAACGTCCGTGCGCGCGCAGCAGCGCTTCGCGATTCGGCGCTTTGTTGTCGCCAATGATGATCGACTTGCCGCCACCGAGCGGCAGTCCCGCCAGCGCGTTCTTGTAAGTCATTCCGTGCGAGAGGCGTAACGCGTCGGTGAGCGCTTCTTCTTCAGTGGCGTAATTCCAAAAGCGCGTGCCGCCAACGGCTGGACCAAGCGAGGTGTCGTGGATGGCGATGATGCCGTGGTAACCACATGCGGCATCTCGCCCGATCAGGACGGTCTCGTGATCAGTTTTCGTGGCTACTTTTGTGATTTCCATAGTCCGGTTGTCTTGGGTGCAACACCCTCTTACGTTTGCCGAATCGGAGTTGTTGCACCCAATCTCGATCCCGGACTGAACCGCGCGCTATTGCGACGCTTTCTTGCGCTGGAGCACGTTACACGCCTCCACGACGGTCGTCGGATCGACGGCAACATTTCCTTCATCAATATGCCGGATGATGCCTTCTTTATCGATCAGGAAGGTTGCCCGGTTGCCAAAACCCTGCTCTTCGTTGTAAACGCCGTAGGACTTAACGACGGTGCGTTTGAAATCGCTGAGTAGTGGAAACGTAATTTCGAGCTGTTTGGCAAACTCGCGGTTGGCGGGGACACTGTCTACACTCATGCCGAACACCTGAGTTTCGGTTGATTCGAATTTGGCGATATCAGCCTGATACGCCTTCAATTCCTTCGTTCAACCACCGGTGAAGGCGAGTACATAAATCGCCAGTACGACGTTTTTCTTGCCTTTGAAGTCGCTAAGTTTGTAGGTCTTTCCGTCAGTGGCGCGCAGGGTAAAGTCAGGAGCCGCGTCGCCGACTTTTAAGTGTGTTTTGACTGGAGGTTGCTGTTGGCCCAATGCTACAACGCTAAAGACAGCGAGCAGCACGAGGGAAAGCAACGTTCGTGTGTACATTCTGTGGTCTCCTTGCCATTCGAGAGGGGTATGGTTTGCGAAGTTGAATTTATGCGCAAGGACGCATGGAGTCAAGGTGAATGACAGCTCAGATTGGAATTCTGCTCGCATTATTACTGGTCGCGCTCGTCTTATTTAGCCTGGAGCGCATACCTCTCGAGATCGTCGCCGTACTTTTGGTGATGGCGCTGGTCCTTACGAATACGTTAACGCCTGCCGAAGCTTTTGCCGGTTTTGGCAACGACATCGTGATCACAATCGCCGGCCTATTCATTTTAACGGGCGGGCTCGCCAAGACCGGTGTGATAGATCTGGTCGGACGGCGTTTGCACCGGACCGCGGGCGACAGTGAGTTTCGTATTGCCGCGCTGATCATGTTGGCCGCTGCGTTTTGTGCCGCGGTAATGAAGAACACGACGACGACGGCAATGTTTCTTCCGGTCGTGTTGGGAATTGCGGCGCGAAGAAACATAAGTCCGTCAAGATTGTTGATGCCGCTCGCGTTTGGCGCAATTCTCGGCGGCACTTGCACGTTGATCGGAACGTCAACCAACCTCGCGGTCAGCGGCGCTTTACCGCGTTACGGAATACAGCCGTTTACGATGTTCGAACTGACAACTGTTGGAGTCGTGATTGTTGCGGCAGGCATGTTGTACATGCTGCTGATCGGTCTTCGCCTGCTGCCGCGCAGAGAATCGGCTGACTCTCTTACCGAGCAGTATCACGTCAGGCAATACGTGACGGAAGTCATGGTGCTGGGCGACTCGCCGTTGATCGGCAAGTCGCTGGCGGAAGCGCGTATCGGCGACGAACTCGATCTCACGGTTCTGGGAATTCTCAGAGGCGAGGAGCAGTTTCGGATCGCGCCCAACCCGGAAGAGAAGATTCAGGCTGACGATCTGTTGCTGGTCCAGGGACGCGTCGAAGACATCCTCAGAGTGAAGGCTGAAGCCGGTATCGAGATCAAGCCGGACTTCACGTTGAACGACACAGTTTTGGAGAGTAAGGGTGCGGAGCTCTTCGAAGCGATGGTGCCGCGTGGCTCCGACTTCATCGGCAGAACGTTGAAAGCCCTCGCGGTGCAGAAGCGGCACCAGGTGATCGTTCTGGCGATTAACCGTCACGGAGTAAATCTGCTTTCGAAGATCAGCCGCGTGCGGTTGCGGTTTGGCGACGTCCTTTTGTTACAGGGAACGCGCGAACAGGTGGAAACAGTCGCCGCTCACGGACACCTGTTGCTCCTGGAAGAAGTTTCTGAAAGACAGGCGCGGCCGGAGAAACGGCGCTGGGCATTGTTGGCGTTCGGTGTATTTCTTTTCTTCTCACTCACACACCTGGTTGCGTTGCCGATCGCTGTGCTGTTCGGCGTCATGATCCTGCTGGCCAGCCGCTCGCTACGCATGTCCGAAGTGTACGAGATCATCGATTGGCGTTTGCTGATTCTGATCGCGTGCATGATCAGTTTTGGTGTGGCGATGGAGAAGACGGGCGCGGATCAGTATCTCGCGGATTTCATTGTGCGAGGCACGGGGCAGTATGGTCCAATCGCAGTGCTGGCCGGGTTCTTCGCGATGACGGTTGCGCTGACGCAGCCGATGTCGAACCAGGCCGCCGCGCTGGTCATGCTGCCTATTGCAGTGAAGACAGCGCTCGTGTTGGGACTCAATCCGAGAACGTTTGCCATAACGGTGACGTATGCGGCTTCGTGTTCGTTTCTGACACCACTCGAGCCGGCGTGCGTTCTGGTTTACACACCCGGACGTTATCGGTTTGTGGACTTTTTGAAAGTCGGCTCGATCTTAACTATCGCGGTATTCGCGATCGTTATGTGGTTGGTTCCAGTGTTCTGGCCGTTGAAGTAGTGACTTAGATTGAGCCCAATACGTAAATAAAGACGGTAAAGAAGACGATCATGAACACGATGATGCCGACCCACATGAAGACAAACGAGCGCTCTTCGCGTGCTGTCGCCGTGGTTGGCAAGATCGTAATACCCATCGCCCAATGGATGCCGTTGAAGAACCTTGCGAGCTTGTGGACGATCGTGTCGAGCACGCCGCGCGGCTCGGAACGATCCGGCCTGTCGTCTCTTGTTGCTTCTGTTTTTTGTTCGCGCGAGTTCACCTGTTTTGTAAGTTAACCGATTGCCGTGAATAGTGAAACGTTAGAGATTATCGCAGAACGCTACCTTGGCTCGGGCGAAGGCGTGTCTGGAGGCGAATGTGGACACGAAGAGCATGCGCATCCTCGTGGCTGCTCAATCCGCGTCCTGTAAGTCATGAAAGTCTGACGGTGACGGTGCAATCCTTCATCTCGGTGAGAATGTATCTGCGGGTACAACCCTGTCCGACAGGTTCAGCAGCAGAAGCACGGCTAAGGGTGCGTCGCACGATAAAACCGCACCCATCCCTGACGGTCTTTCTCGCGATGGTGATTACGGTTTCTCTACGTCTGGCTGGTCCAGTCTTTATCAATTGCTGAACGTTTTCATCACGCCTCTGACGTCGATCATGGCGTCGCTGCTTTACTTGAAGACACGAAAGGCAGGCGGTGAGTCGTTGAGAGACGCAAGCGAGCAGTTCGAGGCACTCGACATACCGCGCAGCAGATGGCAG
>DASUPR010000022.1:0-4111 GCA_036281015.1 Pyrinomonadaceae bacterium | reverse complement strand
GCCAACGGCGTCGAGACCACGATCACGAATTACGGCGGCATCGTCGTCTCACTTAAAGTCCCCGATCGCAATGGAAAGTTTGACGACGTGGTGCTTGGCTTCAGCGGACTCGAAAGCTACACGAAACCCGGCCCCTACTTCGGCGCACTCATCGGCCGCTACGGTAATCGCATCGCCAAAGGTCGCTTTACGCTGAATGGAGTCGAGTACAAGCTCGCGACCAATAATGGCGAGAACCACCTGCACGGCGGCATCAAAGGCTTCGACAAAGTAGTTTGGACCGGCAGCGAAATGAAAACCAAGGCGGGGCCGGCGGTTGTCCTGACCTATCTCAGCAAGGACGGTGAAGAAGGTTATCCGGGCAATCTCCGCGTCAGAGTTGTCTACACACTTACCAACAAGAACGAACTCAAGATCGACTATTCAGCGACAACCGACAAAGACACCGTCACCAATCTGACTCATCATTCTTACTTCAATCTCCGCGGCGAAGGTAATGGCGACATCCTCCAGCACGAGGTAAAAATCAACGCAGACCGCTTCGTGCCAATTGACACGGGCTCAATCCCGCTCGGTGAGCTCAGCAAAGTCGCGGGCACGCCGTTCGACTTTCTCAAGTCCACCGCAATCGGCGCGCGCATCGATCAGGGTGACGAACAACTCAAAAATGGCAACGGCTACGATCACACCTTCGTGATCAACGGCCGGCCCGGAACGTTACGACTTGCAGCAACGGCTTACGAACCGTCTACAGGTCGCACGATGCAGGTCTGGACCACCGAACCGGGTATGCAGTTTTATACTGGAAATTTTCTTGATGGTACCTTAACGGGTAAGTCCGGCAAGCTGTATCCACGACGCTCCGGGTTTTGTTTTGAAACTCAACATTACCCTGATTCACCTAATCAGCCATCGTTCCCTACCACAACGCTGCAACGAGGTGCGACCTACAGATCAACAACTATCTACCGCTTTGCGGCGGCGAAATGATCTACTTAGCTTTGCTCTTCAAGTGGTATTCCAGCTCGCCGGCGTTGATCGCTATGGGTAAAAAGTTTTGTCTCGGCGGCAGCGGACACGTGGCGTAGAGAGTAAACGCACACGGTGGATTCTCAGCGCGATTGAAGTCGAGCACCACCTTCCCATCCTTTGGCAGGTCGGCATAAAGATAGCGCCCCGCGCCGTACGTGGTTTTGCCCGCTGTCCGATCTCGAAAAATAATGAATAGCTTTTTGTCGTCCTCAATCACTGGACGGAGTTGATAGGTCTTACCGTGCAACTTGAATGAGAGCAGTCCGGGAGACTTCATCTTCAACTCGTCGCCGATCACGTTCATGATAACGATCTCTTTCGGCTGGTCGTAAGGAATGAAAGAAGCTGTCACGCGATAAGACGGGCGGGCCGGAAACCAACGCAGTCCTTTAAACTCGCGGCGTGCCTGGCTGTTCTTGTCTCTCACGCGGAGCCCGAAGCGTTCGCCTCTTTTAATTACGCTCAACTTCAGCGAACCCACGATGAACGGATCGGGTTGCTTTTCGCCGTCGAATTTCATTTCAAACTCGCGCACCGGTTGGTTGTTGACCCTCACTAAAATGCCTTCAGCGACCTTGAGCGTTACGACTCCGTTCGCGAGTTCCAGCACTCCGATCTTCGCGGGTCCGGAACCGGGCGGTAAAACGATGCTCTGCTGGCTGCTCGTTCCGAAAGTGTTAGGACCTTCCTTCAACCAGAACAGTCCCGAGACAGTTAGCCATCCGTCTTCCGCTTTGAGCTCGGCTTCTCTTTTCTCACGCCAGGTTCGAGTTTCAGTTTCGAAGGTGGATTGTGCGAAGACGGTGAACGACACCATTAGCAACAACAAACACCTGACAGGATTTGCAAGATTTTTCAGGATAGTCATGATTTCTATCATAGCGGTAAGCGCAAGCGTGCTTCGCAACCATGGAACTGTTGCCGGTTCTCCAGTGTCAACGTGCCGCCGTGCGCCTCGGCGATCTGGCGCGACAACACGAGCCCAATGCCGGAGCCTTCGGCCTTAGTCGTAAAAAACGGAACGAACAAATTCGCGGTGCTGGCCAAGCCTGGTCCTTCATCGCGGACCCAAACTTCCACCTGCCCGTTCTTCTGCTGCCAACCGACATCCACGCCCCCATGCGTCTCCATCGATGCATCGACCGCATTGCGCACGAGATTTATGAGTAGCTGCTCCAGTTGAACGTCATCGCCCTTGACCACTAACTCCGGACCCGAAACCACTTTTACCGGAAGGCGTGTCTCCAAACTCGCAACGCGCGACACAAGAGTACCAATCTTCAAAGGTTCGAGTCGCGGCGGCGGCAGGCGCGCCAGCTTCGAATACGACTCGACGAAACGTGCGAGCGAATCGGCGCGTGAAGAGATAACCGCGAGACCGCGTTGCATGTCCTCGCGCCAGTCAGCCGGTTCGGGTTCCCTGCCCATTAGATCCGCCAGACTTCCCGCCACCGATTTGATCGGAGCGAGCGAGTTGTTGAGTTCGTGTCCCAGTACGCGTAACAAGCGTTGCCACGCAGTGCGTTCCTCTTCACGAAGTGTTTGACTCAAGTCCGTCAGCACCAGCAACTGATGCTGCTGGCCGCCTTCGCGAAAGGTGCTGCGCCTGATGTCCCAACGCCCGACGCCGCCCGGAAAAACCATCTGCATAGTTTGCGGTCCGGCGGCGGCAGGCCGGTTCAGACAATCCGATAACCCGAGTTCATCACTCGTGCGCCCTAAGAGACGCGCCGCCGGTTGGGCCAACAATTTTTCACCAGCGCGGTTAACAAGCTGCAATCGTTGATCGCCGTCAAAAGCAAACACGGCGACGTCGATCTCGCTCATCACAGTGCGCAACAATGCGGTCGCTTCCATCGCGCCGAGTCGTTGTTCGCGCAACGTCTGGCCAAGGTCGTTGACCTCCAGCATCACTTCGCCGAGCGCGTCGCCGGTGAGCGCACGGCGCCCGCGAATGGAATAGTCACCTTCACGAATGGCCGCGAGAATGTTTGAAAGAGTTTGCAGCGGCCTGACGATACGCGTCTTGAGGTTGAAAGAGATGCCCAGCCAGAGCAGGACCAGCAGCAGATCGATGGTCCACTGGACTTGAGCGGAATAGCCGTCGTACCAAAGCAGGAAAGCGGACAGGCCTACGGGGAAGAACCCTGCGGCGAGCGCAAGGAGAGTGATACTCCTTTCGAATTTCAGACGACTGCCGCGGCGGAGTTCGGGATCGAGCGAGGAGATTGCGGGCGACTGTTTTGGCGACTTAACGGGCGTACTCACGAACGTTCATTTTACAGCTGTAAACTGGCTTTTAGAAACTACGATCCCAAGCCATACTTTTGCAATCGGCGGTACAACGCGCTGCGGCTCAGCCCGAGCGCTTCGGCGGCGCGGTTGGCGTTGCCTTCGAAACGCGCCAGCGCCTTCTTAATCAACAACCGCTCCGCATCTTCGAGGCTCATCTCCTCGAGCCGCGCCGACAAGCGCGCATCGGGAGTCGCTTCGAGCGCAAGATCGAAAGGCGTCACGATGTTGCCCGGACTCATGAGCACGGCTCGCTCAACGACGTGATCCAGCTCGCGCACGTTTCCCGGCCAAAGGTGGTGTCGCAAAGCGTCGAGCGCTTCGGGCGTGAAGCCCATGATCGACCGGCGATAACGTTCGCGATGTAGTTTCAAAAAGTGCTCGGCCAGGACCGGAATATCCTCGACGCGATCGCGCAGCGGCGGCAGCTTGATCTCCACCGTGTTGAGCCGGAAGAGCAGGTCCTGTCGAAAGCGTCCCTGTGCAACTTCAGCATGCAGATCGGCATTCGTCGCCGAGAGCAACCGCACGTTCACTTTCTGCGTCTTCGAGGATCCAACACGCTCGAACTCGCCTGTTTCCAACACGCGCAACAACTTCGGCTGTAGATTCAGTGGTACGTTTCCGATCTCGTCGAGAAACAACGTACCGCCGTCAGCAAGTTCGAAACGTCCAACCCGATCGCTCTTAGCGTCAGTGAATGCGCCACGCACGTGGCCAAACAACTCGCTTTCGAAAACACCCTCGGCCAGTGCGCCGGCGTTAAGAGAGATCAACGGCTTCGATC
>DASUPR010000021.1:0-13621 GCA_036281015.1 Pyrinomonadaceae bacterium | reverse complement strand
GGCTTGCGTGATTGCTACTCCTGCAAAGCCAAAAGCACGGTGATGAACCAGTTTGGCCGCGTCAACACGCCCAATGAAGTTCCTGGGCCAACCACCTGCGACGTCGCCCAAGTGAGGTCGACTTACAAACAACTCGCGCTGCAAGTCACCCAGCACAAAAAGATTCCGATCGACGAAGGCGAAGAACCCGTTGACGACGACACACCAATCGTCATTCCCAAACCCTAACCCCTAAAACCCCATGCAGCCACTCGCGCAACTACAACCAAACGACACCAACGTGTTCGGCACACACCTGCCCGATCCGGCGGCAAACCGCATCCTGGTTGTCGACGACGACGAGTTCATCCGCAACATGTTCTCCGCTTACCTGAACGAGAACTACATCGCCTCCACCGCAGCCTCGAGCGACGAAGCCCTCACCGAACTCGCCAAAGATACTTACGGTCTCGTCGTTTCAGACATCCAGATGCCGGGCCGCAACGGCGTCGAACTCCTGCGCGAGATTCGTCTGCGCTACCCGGACACCGCCGTGATCATGATCTCCGGTATCGATCGCCCGCAGCGTATTCGCGACGCGCTGCAACAAGGCGCGGTCGATTACCTCGTCAAACCATGCGAGCTCGAAGTGCTGAGTTTTGCAGTCGAGCGCGCACTCGAACGTCGAGAACTGACGCTAACGGCGCGCAGTTACCGCGCCGACCTCGAGCGGCAAAATATCGAGCTGTCAGAACGCAAAGCCGAGCTGGAACGGCTGCAGGCGCAGATCGTACACAGCGAAAAGATGGCGGGCCTGGGCCAACTCGCAGCCGGTATTGCTCACGAACTGAACAATCCCGCCGGTTTCATCTACGGCAACATGGATCTGATCCGCGGCTACCTCGGCCGCCTCGAATTGATCCTTTCCATTTACGAACGAACGAAACTACCGGAACCCGAAGCCACGGAACTCGAAATCACGAAACAGGAGATCGGCTACGACCTGCTGCTCCCGGATCTGCGTTCCATGATTGGCGACTGTCTCGAAGGCGCCGAACGCATCCGCGACGTGGTCCAGAACCTGCGGCTGTTTTCCCGTCTCGACGACGCGGAGTTCAAGCCTGTCGATCTGCACGAGAGTCTTGATTCAACCATTCGACTGCTGTCGCGCTATTACGGTTTCGGCGTTCGCCTGGTGCGCAAGTACGGCAAGCTGCCGTTGGTCCACTGTTACGCCGGGCAGTTGAACCAGGTCTGGACCAACCTGCTGGTGAACGCGGCGCAGTCAATCAATGGCGAAGGAGAGGTTTGTGTTTCCACAGCCGTCGAGAACAAAGCGGCAGTTATCAAAATCAGCGACACGGGTTGCGGAATCGAGCCCGAACACATCAACAGGATCTTCGATCCGTTCTTCACGACCAAGCCCGTCGGCGAGGGCACCGGTCTCGGCCTGTCGATCAGCTACGGCATTATCGAAAAACACGGCGGCGCGATCAGCGTCGAAAGCAAGCGCGGAGCCGGGAGCACCTTCAAAGTCTCGATTCCCATCGAAAACCACAGGAGTAATTACCTTCAATGAGCTACAAGCTTTTAATCGTCGACGACGAGCAGGCAAACATTCGTTTGCTGGAACGACTCTTTCGACAAGACTATTTCTGCCTCACCGCTTCTTCGGGTGAAGAGGCGATCGAACTATTGGACCAGCACGAGGTGGCGGTGATCATCACGGACCAGCGTATGCCCGGAATGAACGGCGTGGAGTTGTTGAAACGAAGCGCCGCTCGCCGTCCGCACATGGTCCGGATTCTGTTGACGGGTTACACGGATCTCGAGGCGTTGATCGAAGCCGTGAACTGCGGCCTCGTCTACATGTACATCAACAAACCGTGGAACAACGACGATCTAAAACTTCGCGTCAGCCGTGCTGTCGAGCATTACGAAACGAACAAACAGCAGCATTTGCTGGCCGCCAACAACGAGCGGCTCAACTCGCGGCTCAAAGAGATGAAGATGGGCTTTGTACGGGCCATGGCTTCGGTGGTGCAGTTGAAAGACGAATTTTTGTACGAGCACGGTTCGCGAGTGAGTAAGTATTCGATCACGCTCGGCGAGAAACTCGGGTTGAGTGCGGAACTGATGTTGGACCTCACGGCTGCGGCATTTCTCCACGACATCGGCGTCGTCGCTGCGGCCACGCAGGCGTTGCCTCACAAAAACGCCGAAAGCGCGGCGCAGATCGTCGGCTGTATCACGGAATTCAAGGACGCAGCGGACATTATTCGTTACCAATACGAGAACTTTGACGGCAGCGGCACGCCGCTCGGATTGATCGGCGACCAGATTCCGTTAACCGCACGCGTTCTGCGGGTTGCGAAAGAATACGATTTGTTGACTAACACAAAGAACGGCACTCCCGCCTTGTCTCCCGAGGAAGCGTTCGAACGTTTGCACGCCAGCAGTGGACGCGAATTTGATCCTCACGTTGTGCTTACGTTTTCCGATCTCGTGCTAGAATGCGGGCCAGACAGAGGTCCAATGACCGATAACGCGTGGTGTTCGTATACGATCGCCCCGTAGTCCACGCGAGATCCAATCAATTCTTTTTGAGCCTGTGAAAGTTTCAACTGCGCCGCAACTCCTCCGGTGAACCCAGTATGCTGGAAAGTGTGCCGCGCCAGGCTGTTCTCTGACGGTACCTTGACTCCTGGAGGTTTCCAGTTATGAGAGACAGGCAGGAAATGCGCGCCTTTGTGCGTTCATTGATCGAAGCGCAAGAGGCTGAACGGCGGCGGGTTTCCATCGAGTTACACGATCAGGTGGGACAAATCCTGACGGCCGTTAAGATGAACCTTCACGCGCTGCGAAAGACTTGTAGTAGTGCGCCTGAAATTCTCGCGTCCATCGAAGAAAACCTGAACGTGATCAATGAAGCAGTCGAGCAGGTGAAGGATCTTTCCGTCGATCTGCGGCCGCTGCTTTTGGACGACTTCGGCCTGGTAGTGGCTGTGCGTTGGTATCTCGATCGCCAGGCGACGAACAGCGGCGTGGCCGTGGAATTCGTGAGTTTGTCGCTGAAGGACGACGACCGTTTTCCGGCTGCTCTCGAGACCGCGTGTTTTCGCATCCTGCAAGAGGGTGTCACAAACATCATTCGACACGCGGGCGCGAAACGCATTTCCGTGAGACTCGAACGCACGGGTGACGAATTGATGTTGGTCATCGGCGACGATGGAGTCGGATTCGATCCGGAGGCAGTGCGCGCGGCTGAAACGGCGTCCGCAACGTGGGGTTTAACGGGAATGGAAGAACGCGCCCAGGCGCTCGGTGGAACGTTGACCATCGACTCCGCTCCCCGTCTCGGCACGCAGATCTGCGCGATTTTTCCGTTAGCACTGGAAAAGGTTCAAGTAGAACAAACAGAATCGTCGGTAGAGCAAGCCAGCGTTGGCAGTGCCATCAGGTAATTCCTGATTGTGATATCAGGTGTTTCCTGCAATGATACCCGGGCTTCACCAGCTTGCCGGTATCAAGAAAACTGAAAACGATGGATCCTATTCGTATCCTCATCGCTGACGACCATGCATTAGTGCGCGCTGGGATTAGGGCCCTGGTGGAGAAAATCGAAGGGGTAACGGTCGTCGCGGAAGCCGGTAAAGGTAGTGAAGCCAAAGACTTAATCACCCAGTTACAACCCGACTTAGTGCTACTCGACATCACGATGCCCGACGGCAACGGGTTCGACGTGCTGTTGCACATCCAGGAAAATTTTCCGAAGACTCGAGTCATTGTCCTCACCGTCCACGAAGCGGGTGAGTACGCGATCCGGGCCTTGCGGGAAGGCGCCTCCGGTTTTCTCCCGAAAAGTGCGGCGAGCACGGAGCTCGAACAGGCGATCCACACCGTCATCAACGGCGGCCGCTACATCTCACCCGAAACCTCGCAGAAAACGGTCCTCGAGTTTGGGAAAGGCACAAAAAGGGATCAGTTGGATGCCCTCAGCCCTCGCCAGCGGGAGGTGCTGCGCCTCATAGCCGAGGGCCGGACTACCAAACAAATCGCCCAGACGCTCGCAATCAGCGTCAAAACTGTCGAAACCCACCGCTCGCAACTGATGGAAAGACTGGACATACACGACGTTGCCGGGCTCGTGCGGTACGCCATCATCGTCGGTCTCATCCAGGTCGAGTAGTTGTCAAGAGCGGTTTCCCCCTCAGGACTTTCCTGAGTTTGCTTCAGGAATCTCCTCATTGCGCACTATCTCCGTAGCGCTTAGCCTAACCCCGCGATATTTGATTGATGCAAATAGCCCCACGCTCAATTGAATGCGGTTTCAATTCAAGTCTCAAAACCTCACGTCATCGGGCCAGGCGGGCTATGTATCAGGGGGGATAACCAACACCAGCGTGCCCCAGTTCACATGTACAAAGTGGTTTCAGTTCAGCGGGATCTTTAGCTTGAGCCGTGCGGGTCAAATCAGGCGCGAGTCGCAGTCAAATAGGGTTTAACGATACGCGCGCAGAGTCTCGAACAGTCCTCGCGCGTGCAAAGGGGGGCGGCGGCCAGGGCGAGGTTGCCGTCCCCCACCTGCGTGTAATGCTTTCAGGGTTCAAGCCATCATGAGTGCAAGCCAGATCGGAAATATCCTCGTAGTCGACGATGAAGTCGAACTCAAGAATGTTCTGGTTGAGGCTTTAGTCTCACAGGGTTATCGAACTACGGGTCTCAACTCAGGCGGCGAAGCCCTCGCGGCGATCCGCACTCAAGCTTTCGACGTCGTGCTGACAGACCTGATTATGCCGGGCCTGGACGGCGTCACGCTCGTACAAGCAGCTCTGCAAATGGATCCACACCTCGTCTGCATCGTAATGACGGGTCAGGGCACGATTCAAACGGCAGTCGACGCGATGAAGGTCGGCGCGTTTGATTACGTGCTCAAACCGTTTCGTTTCGAGACCTTGTCGCCGATGATCGACCGGGCGATGAACGTCCGTCAGATGCGGCTCGAAAACCTGCAACTGCGCGAGACGGTGGCGATCTACGAGTTGGCCCAGACGATCACGCTCACGCCCGACCCGCAAACAGTCATCAACAAACTGGTCGAAGCCGTTCTCAACCAGACTGACGCCGACGAAGTATCGGTCTTGCTCCCGTGCAACGACGGTACTGACGATCTCTATATTGCCGCTGTGGGCGGCGCTGACCCGGAGAGATCGGTTAGCGAGCGTGTGCCGGCAGATTTTCAGAAAAACAATTCGTCGTTGTCGATCCCGCTTCAGGTGGCTAACAAGGTCGTCGGCATACTGAACATCAACGCTTCGAGACGGTTGCGTCCGTTCACAGTCGCGCAGATGAAGGTGTTGACGATTCTTGCGGCAACCGCCGCGGCGGCGCTTGAAAGCGCGTCGCGAAGAGATCTCGAGCAACAGTTACGACAGTCGCAGAAGATGGAAGCGATTGGACGGCTGGCCGGTGGCGTGGCCCACGACTTCAACAACCTGCTCACCGCCATCAACGGCTACAGCAGTCTCGCACTGCAACGCT
This sequence comes from Pyrinomonadaceae bacterium, assembly GCA_036281015.1. Taxonomy (GTDB): domain Bacteria; phylum Acidobacteriota; class Blastocatellia; order Pyrinomonadales; family Pyrinomonadaceae; genus PSRF01. The sequence continues at coordinate 8,101 of DASUPR010000021.1, read as the reverse complement.
CCAATCCCGACGATCGCGTCAGAGGCTATCTCGAAGAAATCAAAAAGGCAGGAGAACGCGCTGCAAACCTGACGCGCCAATTGCTCGCCTTTGGCCGCAAGCAGATGCTGAAGCCAGTCGTTCTTAACCTGAACGACATTGTTTCCGACATGAACAAGATGCTGCGGCGTCTGATCGGAGAAGACATTCGGTTCACCGCCAAGTTTGATCCGGAGCTCAACCCGATCAAGGCCGATCCGGGTCAGATCGAACAGGTGCTCGTCAATCTCGTCGTCAACAGTCGCGATGCGATGCCGCAGGGCGGAATCCTCACGATCGAGACCGCGAACTTTGAGAGTCATGCCGAGTTTGCGGTCAAGCATCTCGGTCTCGCGCCGGGGCGGTACGTCGTGCTCACGGTGAGTGACAGCGGTTGCGGCATGGACGAGAAGACAAAGGCGAGGATCTTCGAGCCGTTTTTTACGACCAAAGAAAAAGGCCGCGGCACCGGACTCGGTCTGTCGACTGTTTACGGCATCGTGAAGCAGAGCGGCGGCAATGTTTGGGTTTACAGCGAGCCGGGCAAGGGAACTGTCTTCAAAGTCTACTTTCCGCAACTGGAAGAAGGTCCCGAGTTCGCAAAGCCGGCGTTGATTGAAACGGCCGTGCCGCGTGGCTCGGAGACCATTCTGCTCGTCGAAGACGAAGACGTCGTGCGCGGACTCGCGCGAAAGATTCTGGAACAGGCGGGTTACTACGTGCTCGACGCTCGCGGCGGTGAAGAAGCGCTTCGGTTGTGCCGCGAGCTGCCCGGGCCGATTCATCTGTTGCTGACGGACGTCGTGATGCCGGAAACAAGCGGCAAGGAGATCGCGGAGTGTATGCAGAAGCTGCGGCCGTTAACGCGCGTGCTTTACATGTCGGGATACACCGACGATGCGATCGTGCACCACGGAGTTTTGGATTCGGATGTTGAGTTTATTCAGAAGCCGTTCACGCCAATTGCGCTCGCGCGCAAAGTTCGCGAAGTGCTCGATGCGAGGAGCGGCAAATATCAGGCGGATGTAGGGGAGGATGCGAGGCGATGATGGAGATGACGAGAGATGGAAATTATCAGGCGCTCGTAATTGACGATGAACCGCAAGTGCGCCAGTTCGTCGGCGACGTGCTGCGTGGCGAAGGCTGGAGGGTGGCGTTGTCGCCGTCAGCGGAAGATGCGTTTACGCGCGTTAACGAAGCGCCGTGGTCCGTTGTGTTCTGCGATGTATTGCTCGGGGGCGCGAATGGTTACAGTGTGCTGCGACACTTCAAGGAAAAACTGCCGGAAACGAAAGTCGTGTTGATGACGGGCCACGGCAGTGCCGCCGGCGCATTGGATGCAACTGCATTTGGCGCCTACGACTACCTCCTGAAACCGTTTGGAGCAGACGAACTGCAATCGTTGTCGCAAGCATTGCGCGAGCAGTTGGCTGAACATCCACAGAGATCCTCCCCCGCGAGGCGCGTGGCTGCGTATCACTCGGACATTGAACTGGTGGGACGCAGCCAGGCGTTTATCGAGGTCATGAAGCAGGTCGGTCGTGTTTCAAACACGAACCTGCCGGTCTTGCTGACTGGGGAGTCGGGAACTGGCAAAGAGCTTGTTGCGTCTGCGATTCATCATCGCAGTGGGCGGGCTGACAAACCGTTTGTGGCGGTGAACTGCGGCGCGATTCCCGCGGAGTTGATCGAAGCGGAGTTGTTTGGTCATGTGAAGGGTTCGTTCACGGGCGCCGATCGCGATCGCCGTGGGTTGTGGGAAGAGGCGGACGGCGGCACCGTGTTTCTCGACGAGATCACGGAGACGACGCCTTCGTTTCAGGTGAAGCTGTTGCGCGCGTTGCAAATGGGTGAGATTCGGCGCGTCGGCGCGAACCAGACGTTGAAAGTGAATGTGCGTGTGATTGCGGCGAGCAATCGCAACGTGGACCAGGAAGTTGCGGCCGGAAGATTTCGCAACGACCTGTTTTATCGTTTGAACGCGGTGTCGATCGTGTTGCCGCCGTTGCGTGAACGGCCGGAAGACATTCCGCCGTTGGCGCAGAGTTTTGCGGACCGGGTTTACTCGTTGAGTCCCCCGGTGAAGTTTTCGGCGGAAGCGTTAGCGTTGTTGGAGCGTTACAGTTGGCCCGGAAACATTCGCGAACTCGAGAATGCTGTGGTGCGGGCAGTGGCGATGTGCGATGGCACGATTCGCGTTAAAGATCTGCCGCAACGCGTGCGCAATTACACGCAGAAGCACACGGACAACGGCGGACCCGGTAAAGAAACGGCAGCGACTGAAACGCAACCTGAAGAGTGGGTGCCGTTATCGGAGATTGAGGGACGTTACGTGGCGCAGGTGCTGGAGCACACGGGAGGAAACAAGCAAGCGGCCGCGCGCGTGTTGCACGTCGATCGCAAGACACTCGATCGCATGATCAAGCGTCATCACATCGACTCCGAACGTGTCCGCCGCCCCGCGCGGTCTTCCGTCAGCAGCCAACTGTGACCTGTTTTATCCACAGATTACACAGATCAATTTGAATCGGTGTAATCTGTGGATGGCTTGACACAACCTAACCGCTTTGTTACGGTCAGCGACCACTCAGCATGAAAACCATCCTGCTTGTTGTTGCTGTCGTAGCACTATACATACTTCATCAGGACATCTGGTTCTGGCGAAGTTCATATCTGGTTTTCGGTTTCATTCCCATCGGCCTTTTTTATCAAGGCTTGTTTTCAGTCGCCGCAGCACTGCTGATGTGGCTTTTGGTCACCTTCGCCTGGCCTTCTCACCTCGAACGTGAAGTTGAAGAAAAGACGCACACGGAGGATGAGGCCGCTTGATTCCTGCCATCGTAGTTTTCATCTACCTCGCGACAGTCGTCTACATCGGTATCTTTGCTTTTCGTCGTGCCGGCGGACGCGAGAAGGCTGAAGACTACTTTCTTGCCGGCCGTTCGCTTGGCCCATTCGTGTTTCTGTTTTCACTCTTCGGCACGAACATGACGGCGTTTGCGATCCTCGGCTCGTCGGGCCATGCGTTCGCAAACGGCATCGTCACGTTTGGCTTGATGGCCTCTTCGTCAGGGCTCGTGATCCCGTTGACGATCTTTCTGATCGGCACGCGCGTGTGGGCGCTCGGGAAGAAGTACGGCTTCATGACGCCCGTTCAGATGTTTCGCGATCGTTGGGAGTGCAGCCACATCGGCACCGTGATCTTCGCGGTGCAGGCCGTGTTGCTCATCCCTTACGTCATCATCGGCATCATGGGCGGCGGCACGACGCTTTACACGATCAGCGGCGGCCTTGTGCCTTTCTGGTTTGGCGGCGCGATCGTCGCGATGGTCGTGATGAGTTACGTGTTCTTCGGCGGCATGCGCGGCACCGCGTGGGTCAACACGTTTCAGACGGTGCTGTTTTTGTGCTTCGGCGCGATCGCATTGGGCGTGATTGGCTACGGGATCGGCGGCTTTACCGCCGCTGCCGAGGGCTTGAAGAATTCGCCTATGTCATTCCTGCTGACGCGCGAACGCATCTCGCCTTATTACTTCTTCAGCTACACATTCATTCCACTCTCGGCAATCGCGTTTCCACATATCCTGATCTTCTGCCTGACGGCGAGGAAGATGAATCAGTTCAAGAAGACGGTGATCTTCTACCCGATCTGCATTCTCGCGATCTGGTTGCCGTGTGTGTTTCTCGGCGTGATGGCCAACCGCGTTTCGGACGTGCCGCAGATCCAGGCAAAACAGGAAGCGCGTCGCGTGCTTGCAACTCAGGGCCGCAACATGCAGCCGGAACAACGTGACGTGTTGCGCGACCAGGCAGCCGGCGACGATGTGATCATGTTGCTGCTGCAACGTTATGCGCCGCTTTGGCTGGCCGGATTGCTCGGCGCGGGAATCATGGCCGCGGTGATGGCCAGCGACTCACAGATCCTCGCGCTCTCGACAATGTTTACGGAGGACGTCTTTGCTTTCTACGGCGGGAAACGCCGTTTCGGCGAAGCGGTCCAGGTGCAAACCGGACGCATCTTCATCATTCTGATCACGCTCTTTGCTTACGCCATCGCATTGCGCGCGCCGGAAACGATCTTTGAACTCGCGATTCAATACGCGTTCTCCGGTTACGCGGCGTTGTCGCCGCTACTAGTGGCCGCTTTGTTCTGGAGGGGAAGTACGAAGTGGGGCGCGCTGGCAGTAACTCTTTGGACCGCGTTGACGGTTGCGGCTGTTGCAGTGTTTCAGGAAATGGTGCCTGCGGCTGCGCCCGGGACTAACAATGTGATCTGGTCGCTCGGCGGCACGGAAGCATTGGCGCGTACGCCGGGCGGAACGGCCATCTTCAAATTCTCGCCTGTCGTGCCGATGGTAATCGGGTCAGCGTTGTTGATGTGGTTAGTTTCACTGGTAACACGAAAGCCGGCGCAAAGTACGCTGGCCAGGTATTTTGGAGGTGTAAACCAATGAAGAGAGCAGTTCTGGCAGTTGTTGCAACCCTCGCGACCGTGGTTTGTTTGTGCAGCTACGTTGAGGCGCAGACCTCGTCCAAGCGCAAAGCCGTCAAGACTGGACCACCAAACGGCATCTTCTCGCCCGCCATCATCGCCGGCGATCTGGTTTTCACGTCGGGCCAGATCGGAATCGATCCGAAGACCGGACAGTTGGCCGAAGGCATGGAGGCGCAGCTCGAGCAAGTGTTTCGCAATCTCACCACGGTGCTCGAAGCTTCCGGCAGCAGTATCGATCACGTCGTAAAAGCCACCGTGTTTCTGGCGGACATGAACGACTACAACAAGATGAACGAGCTCTACCGCGCGAAATTCAAAGGCGATCCACCGGCGCGTTCAACCGTTCAAGTCGCGCGCCTGCCGCGAGACGCGCGCATCGAAATCGAAGTTGTCGCCGTCCTCAAATAGCGCCTGACGCCTTTTCCGCAACAGAGTGGCGCTGGAGAAAATCGAGCGTCTTCTGATTAAACTCTTCGACACACTCGTAGATCGCTGCGTGTGAAGCTTCCTCAAAAACCACCAGCTCCGAATTCTTGATCGAGCTTGTCAGCGGTTCCGCAAAACGCAGGGACGTGATCTGATCGTGGCGTCCAAATGTTATCTGCGTCGGCGCGGTAATCTGTGCAAGTCCGGATTCCACGTCGTGTGCAATGACGGCGTCCGCCTGCTTGATGTAGCCATCGACGGAGAGCGGTGGACGGCTGCGAACGAACTCCGCCAGCGATTGAATGTAGTCGTACCTCGTGGCATACAACTCCGGAGTAAAGCACCACGGAAACATGGTTTTAATCACCATCTCCGGCACGCTGCCGATGGCTTTGGCTGCAACCTGCCAGTCCTCGATTACGGCCTTGACGTAAGGATCGGTTTTGGGCCAACCGCTATGCAGCGACAACGACTTCACTTTGTCAGGATGCTTCGCGGCGAGCCACATGCCGATTGCCGCGCCGAGCGACAATCCGGTGATGTGCGCGCGCGCAATTCCCAAAGCCTGCATCAATGCCGCGATATCGTCGGCATACAACTCGGTAGAGAACTCACCGTCTGGTTTGTCGCTTTCTCCACTCCCGCGTAAGTCAACCGAGATGCAGGTGAAGTGTTTGGCATACTCAGCCACCTGGAATGCGTAACAGGCGTGGTCGGCGGAGAGATACGGGATCAGGATCAGCGGTTCACCGCTGCCCTGCTGGTCGTAGTTCAGCGTAATGCCATTAGCTTGAACTGTAGGCATGAGCTCCTCCTTTTTGGCGGTCTAGTTTTTTCGACTAGCCGAAGCAATAGAGGCGACCGTCTTGAGAACCGATGACGATGCGCCCATTGGCGATTGCGGGGGATGCTGATAACGGCGCGCCCGCTTCGAACTCCCAAAGCTTCGTGCCGTTTGTGAGACTCAAGACATAGAAACGTCCGTCGTTCGAACCGACGAACACGCGATCTCCGGCGATTGCGGGTGACGATTCAACGCGTGCGCGGGTTGTGAACGTCCATGCTGCTTTGCCGTTGAGAGTTAGCCCATGGACCAGCTTGTCGCGGCCGCCGAGAACGACACGCGACGATGTGACTGCGGCCGAAGAGTAGAACGGAAACTTGCGTTGCGGGTGTTCGTAGTGCCACGCGATTTTGCGTTCGCCGAGATTGACGCTGAGCACTTCGTTGTCGAAAGTGCCGTAGAACGCGGAGCCGCCGCGCAGCGCGGGCGACGCGCCCGTGTAGGCGCCCGAAGAAACACTGAACACTTCCTTACCGTCGGAGATGCGAATCGCGCGAAACATCTCGTCGCAGCCGGCGATGAACGCGAGGCCGTCTGAGATACCCGGCGTTGCGTGAACCGGCCCGTTCGTTTTGAACTTCCACCGGAACGCGCCCGTGCGCGCGTTGAGACAGTAAAGGTGTTCGTCGTAAGAACCGATTAAGACGCTATCGCCGACCACGACGGGCGACGACTTGATCTCGCCGTTGGTTTTGAAAGCCCAAAGCTTTTGGCCGTTGCTCGCGTTCAGCGCGTTGATCCAGCCGCCTAGATCGCCGATGAAAACCGTGCCGTTGCTGTACGCCGGTGACGACTCGCCGATCGGATTGCCGGTCGAAAACTTCCAGTACACCGAACCGTTGTTGAGACTGAGCGCGACGAGTTCGCCCTTTTGCGAACCGACGAACACCGTGCCGCCGACAATCGCCGCCGAGGATTCGATCGACTCACCCGCTTCGTAAGTCCACAGTGGTTTCAGCGACGACGGCACATTCGAAAGCGAGACGCCGGTCAAAGAATGATTACCGCGGAACTGCGACCAGTTATCCGCAGGCGTGTCCTGCGCCTGGGCCACAAACGAAAGGGATAAGAGCAGAAAAATAAGTCTCAGTACGCGCATGAATAAACCTCCATTGCGCCTTCTTTGTTGAAGGGCCGTGGATTGAACGTGCCGGTCCATTGTTCAGCAGCTTCAGCAGCGAGTTCCGGAAGATCGCTCTTTTCTACAAATCCGCTTAATCCCCGCCCCAAACGGCCTGCCGCTATGAGCCCTTCGAGCCGTCTGGCGAGTGCCTCAGTTGGAGTTGGATTGGAGTTATTGCTCGAGGCAGAAGACAAATTCAGTAGCGTTTCGTAACGATCGCCGACAGCGCGTTCATTCCAACGCACAACGGACGGCAACAACAGCGCGATTGCCGCGCCATGCGCGGTCCCGTAACGCGCCGTTAACGGATTCGCACAAGCATGCGTCGCACCCAGCATCGAGTTTTCAATCGCCACGCCCGCGTAGAACGCACCCAACTGCATCGCACCGCGCGCCTCGAGATCGTCCGGGTGCGTCAGCACGCGCTCGTAGTTTCCTTCGAGCAATTGCCACGCCTCGCGCGAAAAGATTTCCGACATCGGCGTGCGCTTCGTAGTGACGTACGTTTCCACCGCGTGCGCGATCGCGTCGAAGCCCGACGTCGCAGTGATGCTGCGCGGTTGCGACAACGTCAACGCCGGATCGAGTAGTGCAACTCGAAAAGCCGCTTTCGGATCGCCACACGCCATCTTCACGTGCGTCTCTGCGTCGGAGATCAACGCATAACTTTGCGCTTCACTCCCGGTCCCCGCGGTCGTCGGTATCGCGATCATCGGCAACATCGGTTTCGTCGCCTTGCCGTAGCCGCGATAGTCAGCCATGCGGCCGCCGTTGGTCAGCAGGAAGTTGATGCCTTTGGCGCAGTCCATCGAACTCCCGCCGCCGAGACCGATGATCGAGTCGACCTGTTGCGTTGCGACGAACGCAGTTCCCGCTTCGACCATCCGTGTGTCGGGATTGACTTCGAAGTCGTGGAAACGAATGACTTCGATTCCGGCTTCCTGCAAAGGCGTGACGGCTTCGTCGACGTGGCCTGAGGCAACGAGTCCGTGGTCGGCAACCAGCAAGGAGCGACGGAACCCGAGTTCCTTCGCCACGTCGCCGAGTTGACCAATCGCCCCCGCACCGAAGATCAGGCGCGTGCGCGGCTGAAAATCAAAGCTCTTCATCTTTAGTCACAAAGAGGCACAAGATGCACAGAACCAGTCTTGTGCTTCTTGTGCCTTGCTGTTCTCACCCCTAGTTTCGCGAAGTA